>JAHDGO010000176.1 GCA_020627605.1 Yoonia sp. | reverse complement strand
GATTGTTGCGCACCTCATCCGGTGTGCCGTCCCCGATCTTGCGGCCATAATCCATCACGACGACACGGTCAGAGAGGTCCATGACCACGCCCATGTCATGTTCGATCAACGCAATCGTCGTGCCGAATTGGTCGTTCACGTCGAGGATGAAGCGGCTCATGTCCTCTTTCTCTTCAACATTCATGCCTGCCATGGGTTCGTCCAGCAGCAGAAGGCGCGGTTCGGCGGCCAGCGCGCGGGCCAGTTCGACGCGTTTTTTCAATCCGTAAGGCAAGCGGCCAACGGGCGTTTTGCGGATATTCTGGATTTCCAGAAAGTCGATGATTCGTTCCACATGGGCGCGGTTTGCGACCTCTTCCCGCTCTGCCCGGCCCTTCCACAGCGCCTGCGCCCAGAGAGGTGCAGTCATCCGGGTCAGGCGCCCAGTCATCACGTTGTCCAATACGCTCATCCCCTCAAACAAGGCGATGTTCTGGAATGTCCGGGCAATGCCAAGCCGGGCGACCTGATAGGGTTTCATCGGCGGGCGTTTTGCACCCTCGAACCAGATCTCACCCTCTTGCGGCACATAAAAACCCGAGATGATGTTGAGCATCGAGGATTTACCAGCCCCGTTCGGCCCGATGATCGCACGCACCTCGCCCTGACGGATGTCGAAAGAGATATCCTTGATCGCCTCTACCCCGCCAAAACGCAGCGTGATGTTCTTCATCTCCATCAGCGTGCCGCCGATGGTGCGACCATCTGGAGTAACTGTTGCGCCGTCCATCATGTGCTACTCCGGAAAGCATCGCGCAAAGCCACGCCCAGATAGAGACCGGGCAGTGAAGCGAACATGCTGAAAAGGGCGTATTTGAAGCCATAGACAGCCAGATCGAACAATTTCGCCAATCGGAATTCGGACACGTCAGGGCGATCTTCGTGGCCGCTGGCGACGGACATGGCAACCGCCCCAATAGCGACAACAACCCAAAGGTTGGTTTGATCGGTTGGTGTTGTGGACAGTCCGGCCAATACGCTGGCGGCGCAGATCGCGCCGACGACCGGCCAAAACATGGTGCCGAACTTTGGCCATGACAGAGCAATCTTGCGTGTTGTTGGGCCAACTTGCCGCAAAGGCTTACGGGTGTGGCCCGGCGGGATATCGTTGTCAGCGTCGGTCACGCCGCCACCCTGGCCGCGGCCTTGTTGATATTGGCGTCGCGGATCACCAGCGTCGCCGTGATCTTCCCTTTGCGCCCATCTTCGTAGGTCACTTCGGTTTCTGTATAGATGCTGTCCTGCCCGCTATAGAGGGCGTCAATCAGATCTGCGAATTTCTCTTCGATGATCCGGCGGCGCACTTTGCGGGTGCGGGTCAATTCACCATCGTCAGCGTCAAGTTCCTTGTGCAGCACAAGGAACCGGCTGACCTGACTGCCGGACAGCATCTCATCCTGCGCGATAGAGCGGTTTACCTCTTCCACATGGCCCAAAATCATCTCACCCACCTGCGGGTGCTGTGACAGTTCCTGATAGCTGGAATAGGCGATGTTGTTGCGCTCTGCCCAATTGCCCACCGCCTGCAGGTCGATGTTGATGAAGGCGGTACAGGTGTCGCGGCCATTGCCAAAGACGACAACCTCCAGAATGGCGGGGTAGAACTTCAGCTTGTTTTCGACGTATTTCGGGGCAAACAGGCTGCCGTCGGCCATCTTGCCCACATCCTTGGCGCGGTCGATGATGCGCAGATGCCCGGTGCCTTCCTCAAAGAATCCAGCATCGCCAGTAGCGACCCAGCCTTCGGCATCCTTGGTATCTGCAGTGCTGGCATCGTTCTTGTAGTATTTCACAAAGGTGCCGGGGCTACGGTAGAAGACTTCCCCGCTTTCGGCGATCTTCACCTCGACGCCGGGTGACGGCACGCCAACGGTGTCTGACCGTACCTCTCCATCGGGTTGCTGGGTGATAAAGACAGAGGCCTCAGTCTGCCCATAAAGCTGTTTGAGGTTGATGCCCAGCGAGCGGTAGAAGTCGAAAATCTCTGGTCCGATGGCCTCGCCTGCCGTGTAGCCCACCCGCACGCGGCTGAGGCCCAGCGTGTTCTTCAGCGGGCCATAGACAAAGAACTCTCCAAGACGATAGCGAAGCCGGTCCATGGCCCCCACGGTTTCACCCGACAGCATGGCGGGACCAACCTTGCGGGCATGGGTCATCGCACGCTCAAACAGCCAGCGCTTGAAGCGGCCCGCGTCCTCCATCCGGATCATGACATTGGTCAACTGGGTCTCGAACACGCGCGGTGGGGCAAAGAAATAGGTCGGGCCGATCTCGCGCAGATCGGTCATCATGGTTGCCTCATCCTCTGGGCAGTTGACACAGAACCCGGTCCACATCGCCTGCCCGATGGAAAAAATGAAATCGCCAACCCAAGCCATCGGCAGATAGGCGAGCACCTCATCCTCTGCTCGCAGATGATCGAAATCGGATGAATTGCGCGAAGTCTCAACGATGTTGCGGTTCGATAGCAGAACGCCCTTGGGGCGGCCGGTGGTGCCGGATGTATAAAGCATCACGCAAGGATCATCAGGGCCCAGCGCCTCTGTCCGGGCGGTCAGCTCGGCGTCGTGGGTGGCTTTGGCAGCGCGCCCGCGCTCTGCCACATCCGCCAGCGAGGACATACGGGCGTGATCGTATTTCCGCAGACCCCGCTTGTCGTGATACAGCACATGCGCGATGCCGCTGACGCTTTGCTGCACCTCGATAACCTTGTCGACCTGTTCCTGATCGCCGCAAATCACAAAGCGGGCGCCGCAATGGTCCAGCACATAGGCCATCTCTTCAGCCACGGCATCCTGATAAAGGGGAACTGGCACCGCCCCGCACATCTGTACCGCGACCATCGACCAATACAGTGCGGGACGATTGCGGCCAGCGATAGCGACGAAATCGCCCTTTTCCAATCCAAGTTCCAGCAGCCCCAGCGCGATCGCCCGGGTCTCATCATAGGCCTCGGCCCATGTCCAGCTTTGCCAGATGCCGAATTCCTTTTCGCGGTACGCGGGGCGCGCCTGTAGCTGCCGCGCATTGCGGGCCATCAGAAACGGGATTGAGGGCGCAGCGGACTGTGCGACATCGCTATCCGAACGCGCGGGCGCGGTTTGGTTCATGCATTCCTCCCTTGTCCCTTTCGGGACGCGCCGGTGCTGCTGTGCAACGCAGCTTGCAGCGCTGACGTCACCCTCAGCAAAAAGCTTTTCCAGACTATGTCTGAATCCTAACGAATTGTTACGGCCCGTCAGGCATTGCGATGCACGCCGCTTCGGGCGATGGTCAGGCACCGGCCTTGGGAGGGGCAGCATGACGTTCTCGCGCAAAGAGATGGACGCGCTGACGCGCACCGGACTTGATCTGATCAGTCAGGCACTTTCCATTTTTGACAGCGACCTGCGGCTGGCGGTCTGCAATCGGCGCTACCGCGAAATGTTCGCCCTGCCGGAGCGGCTGACCGAACCCGGCGTCAGCTTTGAGGAAACAATACGCTATCTGGTGGAACGGGGCGAATACGGCGACATCGACGACCCCAAAGACGCCATCGCCCAGCGGGTCGCCGCCGCACGGACCTTTGTGCCGCATTATCTGGAACGCCGCCGCGCAAACGGGTCATGGCTGTCTGTCGAAGGGTTTCCATTGCCGACAGGTGGCTGGGTCGCCGTCTACACTGACATCACAGAGGTGCGTATCCAGCAGCAATTGTTACGCACGCAATCGGCGGAACTGTCCGAACAGCTGCTATCGAATGCAGAGCGTCTGTCAGAGGCCAACCGCGAACTTTCGGCGGCCAACTCTGCCCTCAGGGCGACACAGGCCCAGTTGACGGAAATGGAGGCACGCACACGCCTGACGACAGAGATGATGCCGGCGCATATCGCCCACGTCGGCACTGATCTGGTTTATACCTATACCAACCGCCGCCTTGCCTCTGTCATCCCGGACCGTCCATCGCAAATCGTCGGGCGGCACATCTCAGATGCTTTGGGAGAGGCCACATTCACCAAAATTACGCCTGCGTTGAACAAGGCGCTCTCAGGCAGCCCATCGGTGCTGGAATTCACAGATACTGCATCCGCCCGCCGCATCCGCGTCGCGTTCACGCCAGACCGGATTGATGACGGCCCGATCAACGGGGTCTACATCCTGTCGATGGACATCACAGAGGAAAGTCAGGCCCGTGCGGCCGTCACGCAGAGCCGCAAACGCGCCTTGGCTGCGCAACTGACCTCTGGCCTGGCCCATGATTTTTCCAACCTGCTGACCATCATTCTGGGGATGCAATCCCGGCTGGGGCGGATTGATCTGCCTGCTGAGGCACAGTCGCTTGTCGCATCCACCGTCGGTGCGGCGCGGCGTGGCGGGGCTTTGCTGGACCGGATCGCGGCCGTCTCAGGCCACCGCGAAATGCGGCCCGTCGCGGTTGATATCGCGGGATTTCTGGACGACCTGACGATTATGGCCCAGGCGACCCTGCCGGACGGCATCACCTTTGCGGTTGATGCACAGGCCTTTGACAAGCGACTGCTGCTTGATCCAGACGCCTTGCAGGACTCCCTGCTCAATCTGATCCTGAACGCCCGTGACGCGATTGGGCAGACCGCCGGCGAGATTAGCCTCACCGTCACGCGGGTCCATGACACCTGGATCAGCTTTCGGGTCACCGACACCGGCAAAGGCTTCCTGCCAGAGGCGCTGGAACAGGGCTGCGATCCGTTTTTTTCGACCAAGGGTGGTGAAGGGTCAGGCCTTGGCCTTGCGATGGTATTTGATCAGACGACGCTGGCGGGCGGCATCGTCAAACTGGCCAATGGTCAAAATGGCGGTGGCGCGGTGACGATCCGCCTGCCCTATCGGGCCGCGCCTGACGCAAGTCATAGCGGTCTTGTTCTGTTGGTCGATGACAGCGACGACATCCGCGAAACCGTGCGCGAGATGCTGCGCGATCTGGGGCACACCGTGGTAGAGGCCGCCAGCGCCGAAGAAGCCTTGGCGCTGTCAGACATCCCTGACATCGCGATGGTCCTGACGGATTTGCACCTGCGGGGGGCAAGATCGGGACTGGAGCTTGCAAACCTGCTTTGTGCCAATGTGTCCAAACCCATC
>JAHDGO010000175.1 GCA_020627605.1 Yoonia sp. | reverse complement strand
GGTCTCGTCCGACATTGCGCATTCTCCGTGTAAGATCGCATCAACAGCCCATCAGCGGCTGAATGCCTTATGCGCAACGCCCATTAATTTGGGGTAAACTGAAGCTGAAAAGGAAAATGGTGCTGTGAGAGAGGATTGAACTCTCGACCTCACCCTTACCAAGGGTGTGCTCTACCACTGAGCTACCACAGCATCCGATGACCGCGGGAATTAGACGCAATCGCCCTTTGGTGCAAGCCCTCTCTGGACGGTTTTTGTCCTGATTGATAAGAGCGATGCCATGGGCAGTGAACAAAGCAAATCCAAACCCGCAAAGTCGGGGACAACCCGCGAGGACCGGTTGAAAGCTGCGCTGAAGGCCAATATGGCGAAACGCAAGGCACAGACCCGTGCGCGGGCGGCTGCGACAGACAAAAACAAGAAAGCGTAGGCAGGCATGGACTCGATTCTGGTAACAGGCGGAACGCCACTCAACGGGCAAATTGCCATCGCAGGGGCCAAGAACGCGGCGCTGACGCTGATGCCGGCGACGCTTCTTTCTGAGGAACCGCTGACGCTGACGAATGCGCCGCGCCTGTCGGACATCAAAACGATGACTGCGCTTCTGCAATCCTTGGGGGTCGAGGTGACCGCGCTGCAGGATGGCAAGGTGCAGGTGCTCTCGTCCCACGCGATGACATCCACCACCGCCGACTATGAGATTGTGCGCAAGATGCGGGCATCCAACCTCGTGCTCGGCCCGCTTCTGGCGCGGCACCACAAGGCGACCGTTTCGCTGCCGGGTGGTTGCGCCATCGGGGCGCGGCCGATGGATATCCACGTCACCGCGTTGGAGGCGATGGGCGCAGAGATTGAATTGAAAGACGGCTACCTGCATGCGGTGGCCAAGGGTGGTCTGAAGGGTGCGAAGGTGCCGCTGCGCTTTGCCTCTGTCGGGGCGACAGAGAACGTGCTGATGGCGGCGACACTTGCCAAGGGCACAACGCTGATTGAAAATGCGGCTCGCGAACCGGAAATCGTTGATCTGGCCAAATGCCTGCGCGCCATGGGGGCGCAAATTTCCGGTGAGGGTACGTCGACCATCGAAATTCAGGGCGTCGACCGCCTTGGCGCGGCAACCCACCCTGTTGTGACCGACCGGATTGAACTGGGTACCTATATGCTGGCGCCGGTCTTTGCCGGAGGAGAGGTGGAATGTCTTGGCGGGCGGCTGGACCTTGTCGGCTCCTTCGTTGAAAAACTTGATGCCGCCGGTGTGGATGTGACCGAAACCAAGGACGGCCTGAAGGTCAAACGCCGCACTGACCGCGCCAAGGCTGTGGATGTCGTCACCGAGGTCTTCCCAGGTTTCCCCACCGACCTGCAGGCGCAGATGATGGCCATGCTTTGCACGGCAGAGGGGACATCCGTGCTGGAAGAGAAGATTTTTGAGAACCGGTTCATGCATGCACCCGAACTGATCCGCATGGGCGCGGATATCGAGGTGCAGGGCGGTGTTGCCACCGTGCATGGCGTCAAGCGTCTGAAAGGCGCGCCAGTGATGGCCACCGATTTGCGCGCGTCGGTTTCGCTGATCCTCGCCGGATTGGCGGCAGAAGGCGAAACCATGGTCAGCCGGGTCTATCACCTTGACCGCGGGTATGAGCATGTCGAGGAAAAACTGGGTGCCGTTGGTGCCAGGATTGAACGGATATCAGCATGACCGAAGACGCCAGTTTTGAAGACGGTCGCGAGGCCCCGCTGCGGCTGAAGGCGCTGGATGCCGAGGACCTGCAGGTGCTGGCCGCCCTTGTGCAGGATGCCGTCTTTCCGGCCGCCGAAATGCGCTGGGACCGCAAGGCGCGCCGCTTTGCCATTCTGCTCAATCGCTTTCGCTGGGAAGACGCGGACAAGGCACGCCAGCGCAAGCGCGCGTTTGAGCGGGTGCAAGCGGTCTTCTCGGTCGAAGACGTCATCAAGGTGCAGACCCAAGGCGTCGATAAATCCGATCCGGATATGGTGTTTTCGCTTTTATCAATCGTCTTGAAGATGGCACGGGACGGGTCGAGCTGACCTTGGCTGGTGACGGGATCATCGGCGTGCAGGTCGAGGCGCTGGAGGTGCTGTTGCGCGATGTGACGCGGCCCTATGGCGCGCCGTCCGGCAAGGCACCGGCACACCCTGACTAACACAGCATTGAAGCACCCGGTCCGTCCCGCTATGTCCGGGCGCAAGGAGTTGCCCGATGCCACAGTTCTTTTCGACATCTGAACCCGATTTTGAGGCCCGCTTTACCGCTCTTTTGGGGGCCAAGCGCGAAGACAGCCCCGATGTTGATCATATCGTGGCCGAGATCATTGCGGATGTGCGCGCGCGCGGTGATGCGGCCGTGCTGGAGCTGACGGCAAAGTTTGATCGGCTGGATCTGACCCCACAGACGATGCGCTTTTCCGAGGAAGAGATGGCAGCGGAATGTGCCAAAGTCTCTGACGCGGACCGCGCCGCGCTGGAACTGGCGGCAGAGCGTATTCGCGCTTATCACGCCCGCCAGATGCCCGAGGATGCGATGTGGACCGATACGACCGGTGCGCAACTGGGCTGGCGCTGGACGCCGGTGTCGGCGGCGGGGCTTTATGTGCCTGGCGGGCTCGCCTCTTTCTTCCGTGTTGATGAACGCCATTCCGGCCAAGGTCGCCGGTGTCGGGCGTCTCGCCATCGTGGTGCCGACGCCGGATGGGGTGACAAACCCGCTGGTGCTGCTGGCCGCCCGGATCGCCGGTGTCGATGAGGTCTACCGCATCGGCGGCGCGCAGGCGGTTGCGGCACTGGCCTATGGCACCGCTACCATCGCCCCCGTCGACAAAATCACCGGCCCCGGCAATGCCTTCGTTGCCGCTGCCAAGCGCCGTGTCTTTGGCAAAGTGGGCATAGATATGATCGCCGGGCCGTCAGAGATCCTGGTGATTGCCGACAAGGATAACGACCCGGACTGGATCGCGCTCGACCTGTTATCACAGGCCGAACATGACGAAAGCGCGCAATCCATCCTGATCACCGACGATGCCGCTTTCGGGCAGGCGGTCGCCGGGGCCGTCAACAAACGGCTGGAGACTTTGGAACGACGCGCCATCGCCGGTGCCAGCTGGCGCGATTTCGGCGCGGTGATCACGGTGCGGGACTTTGACGAGGCGGTGGTCCTGTCCGACCGCATCGCGCCCGAACATCTGGAGCTTTGCACCGCAGATGCAGAGGCACTGTCGGAAAAGATCACCCACGCCGGTGCGATCTTCATCGGGGGTTGGACACCCGAAGCAATCGGTGACTACATTGGTGGTCCGAACCATGTTTTGCCGACCGCCCGGTCGGCGCGTTTTTCCAGCGGGCTGTCAGTGATGGACTTTATCAAACGCACGACCCTGTCACGCATGACGCCAGAGGCGCTGTCTGCCATCGGCCCCGCCGCCAAACGGCTGGCACAGTCCGAAAGCCTAGAGGCGCATGGGCTGTCGGTGCGCGCCAGGTTGGACCGGCTGAACAGGGGCGGCGCATGAGCAAGATCATTCATATCGAGATTGACGACCGCAACCTGCCACCGCCGACGCCCGAGATTGATCAGGAACGCAAGGTGGCGATGTTCGACCTGCTGGAAGATAACAGCTTTGCCATGCCTGCCCGCGACGACCGCGACGTGCCGCCGGGGCCTTACAAGCTGAACCTGTCGATCAAGGAACGGCGGCTGGTTTTCGACCTCAAACAGGAGGATGACAAACCGGCAGGGGAGTTCCATCTGTCGCTTGGCCCGTTCCGGCAGGTGGTAAAGGATTACTTCCAGATCTGCGAAAGCTACTTCGATGCGGTCAAGACGCTGCCCCCCAGCCAGATCGAAACCATCGACATGGCCCGGCGCGGCATCCACAACGAAGGCGCGCGGGTACTGCAGGAACGGCTGGAGGGGAAGGCGGAGGTGGATATCGACACCGCCCGTCGCCTTTTCACCCTGATCTGCGTGCTGCACTTTGGTGGCTGAATTGGCAGGGGATCGCACATATCAGGCCCTGCCACAATCGGTCCTGTTCTGCTGCGATCACAACTCTGTCCGTTCGCCCATGGCCGAAGGGATCATGAAGAAACTTTACGGCACCCAATGCTACATCCAGTCGGTGGGCGTCAAAAACGATCTGGAGATTGACGGATTTTCAATCGCCGTCTGCGCCGAACTGGGGGTGGAGCTGTCACGCCACCGGTCGCGGTCGTTCGACGAGATGGAGGATTGGGGCGATGACCTGTCATCATTTGATCTTGTGCTTGCCCTGTCGCCTGCCAGCCAGCGCCGGGCGCTTGACCTGACACAGTTCTATCATCTGGAGGTCGAATACTGGCCGATCCTCGACCCCACCGGCCTTGGTGACAACCGCGAGGCAAGGCTGGCGCTCTACCGGCAGGCCCGTGATCAGATCAAAGACCGTCTGATCGCACGCTGGGGGCCGGGAATCGAAGAGCATGGCGAGGATGAAGGGGCCTAGACGTCGACGCGCGGTGCCTTGCGGGACGAAACGGCGTTTCACCGCGTCTGCATGAACGACCGTTTTGGCGCGCTTCACGTATTGTGCATATCGGCACCAACACTGATGCTGCAACGATGGCCAACGAAATTGAGTTCTCTTTCACAGCACTGAACGCGTCAGCGCGACGCCATATTCGCATTTTTCAGATACACCAGTTCCTTGACCGTTTTGCGATGGGACTGACAGTCGCTGTCGTGGCTCTGGCCTTGACTGACCGTGGCATGGACCTGTTTCAGATCTCGCTGCTCTTCGGGGTCTACGCGCTGACAACGATGGCGATGGAACTGCCATTTGGCGGCCTCGCCGACAGTATTGGCCGCAAGCCGGTTTTTCTGGCGGCCGTCGTGGCCAGCTTGCTTTCGATCGCGCTGTTTCTTGCGACGCGGAACTTCTATGTTCTGGCGCTTTCATTCGTCTGTATCGGATTTGGGCGCGCGCTCCGCTCAGGCACGCTTGATGCGTGGTTTGTTGAAACCTTCAGGGCCGCAGCACCCGATGTGGACGTCCAGCCCGCCTTGGCAAAGGCGCAATGGGCCAATGCCATAGGGTTGGCCATTGGCGCCGTTTTGGGTGGCGTGCTGCCCGATGCCTTGGACGGGGTC
>JAHDGO010000174.1 GCA_020627605.1 Yoonia sp. | reverse complement strand
GATCCGCAAGGAGTATCAGGAATACCTGCGCATCATGCTGAAAACCGAAGGCCGCGCGGCGCATTTGCCGATCAGCCATATGTTTGGCTTTGTCAGCACGAACCTTGGCCTTGGTTGCCTGACCGAAAGCGTGACGGAACCGGATGGCACATTGGGTCAGACGGTGGGCCGCAAAGCGAAGGCAGGCACGTTGGCCGACGATGATCTCGCGTTGCTGAACGATGCCGTTGCGCGCATCTATCGGCTCAACATCCGGGCCAGTGACATGAACCCGCAAAACTTCGTCATCGCGTTGGCAAGGGGCCAGGATGGGGCCACGCGAATGTGTGCTGGTGGATGGCTTCGGCGACATCCACGCCATCCCTCTGCGATCCCTGTCAGACTGGACCAACCGGCTTGGCCTCGACGACAGCTGTGCCCGGCTTGCGCGCAACGCCAAGCTGGACTGGGACAAGACCAGCCGCCTCTTCACACGCCGCAAGGAGCAATAGACATGCCCAAACACCGCGTCCTCACTGAATTCGGCATGGGCACCAGCCTGCGTCGACAGGATTACACCCAAGCCGCGAAACGGGCGTTGCAGGATGCGCTCTGGCATAACTCGATCAATATGGCAGAGCTGTTCGGCTTCCCCAAAGAGGCGATGCTGATCGATGTTCAGGTCGGAGTGCAACACCCCGATCAGGTCGACACAAATGCCCTGCGCGACATCTTTCCCTATGGGCAAATCAGCATCGAGGTCACCCACGGCGGCCTCGACATTCCCCGCCCCGACGGCAACCCGACCGTGATCGCCAATGTGGCGATCAACGTGTCCTTCGCGATGGAGAAAGCGTGATGGAACAGCGTGTCATCATCGAAATGGGCATGGGCAATGATCTGCACGGGATGGACTATCAAAAGGCCGCGCGGCGCGCGATCGAGGATGCGATCCGCCACTCGACCTTGCCGATTTTCCAGAGCATCGGGATGGACCACACTGACATGCGGGTGCAGGTCACCGTCGCCGTGCAGGCACCTGACAAGATCGACGCAGAGGCATTGAAGGTCGGCCTGCCGCGTGGCCGGGCCACGGTGCAGGTCACCAAGGGTGGCTTGAACATCCCGAACCCAGAAACAGGCGACACTGCGGTGGTCGCCACCGCGGCGGTAGAGGCTTTCCTGCCATCGCAATCCGGCAAATGGGTGCAGACCTGAATGCAGCTGACCCAAGCCCACCGCGACGCGCTGCATGACATCCTGCGCTGGCGGCGCGATGTCCGGCATTTTTTGCCAGACCCGATTGCGCCCGATGTGTTGGGGCGTTTACGGGCGGCGATGGACATGGCCCCCTCGGTGGGCAACGCGCGGCCATGGCGGGTGATGCAGGTTGAAACGCCCGGCCTGCGCACAGAGATCATTGCCAATTTCGAGGCGGCAAATGCCAAGGCCGCGGGCATCTACGATGACGCCAAACGTAGCCGTTACAACGCCCTGAAACTCGCCGGACTGCGCGAGGCACCGGTGCATCTGGCGATCTTCACTGAAACCGACCCGGACGCGGGCCACGGGTTGGGACGGCAAAGCATGCCAGAGATGCTGACCTATTCCACAGTCGCCGCGATATACACGCTGTGGCTGGCCGCGCGGGCAGAAAACATTGGCGTCGGCTGGGTGTCGATCCTGGATGCGGATGCGGTGGCGCGGACCTTGGGGGCGCCGGATCACTGGCGGCTGACAGGCTACCTTTGCCTTGGGACCGCTGCGCAGGATGATGATACGCCGCTGCTGCACCGCAACGACTGGCAGGAAAACACCCCGACCGATTGGCAGGTCGTTTAGCCTCCTGCGGACTTGCGCACCTGCGACAATGTCGCGGTGGGCGTCAGCGCCTCTTCATCCACCTTGCAGCCGATAACAGCGAATGTGCCGGATGCCTGCGCCCGGGCAAAGGCCTCAGGAAAATCCTCTGACCGGGTCACCAGTTCTCCATGGCCGCCATAAGCACGGGCCAGTGCTGCGAAATCGGGATTGGCCATGGCCGTGCCCGAGACCCGCCCCGGAAAATGCCTTTCCTGATGCATGCGGATGGTGCCATATCGACCGTTGTCCATGACGATCACGATAGGTGTCGCCCCATGCTGTGCTGCAGTCGATAGCTCATTACATGTCATCTGGAAACAGCCGTCGCCAGCAAGGCAGACAACCGTGCGGTCAGGATGTTCCAGCGACGCCGAGATCGCCGCCGGAAGGCCATAGCCCATGGAACCCGATGTCGGTGCAAGAGAGGTGCCATAGCCTTTGTAGACGAAATAGCGGTGCAGCCAGGCCGCATAATTGCCAGCCCCATTGGTGACGATGGCATCATCCGGCAGCATGTCGGACAGCCATTTGATCACGGCTTCCTGCTTCAGATTGCCGGGGCTCTCTTGCGGGGTGATCCAGGCCTCGTAGTCAGCACGGGCCGCAGCCGTCCAGCTGGCCCATTCCCCTGCATGTTCCGCCTGCGCAAGGGCTTGCAGCGCCACGGGGGCCGTCGCCACGATCCCCACATCGGGGGTGTAGACGCGACCCAACTCGTCCGGGTCGGCATGGATGTGCACAATCTTCTTTCCGGGGCTTGCCGGATCGACAAGCGCATAGCCTTGCGTTTCGATATCGCCGAACCGGGTCCCGATCAGGATCAGCGTATCGGCATCGCGCACCCGTTGGGCGAGTTTCGGATTGACGCCGACATTCAGATCACCGGCATAACAGCCGTGATGATTGTCGATCCGGTCCTGCCTGCGAAACCCGGTGGCGACAGGGACCTGCTGTATCTCGGCAAAGGCCTGCAGATCGGCCTGCGCCTGCCGCGACCAATGCGGGCCGCCAACGACGACCAATGGGCGTTCCGCCTCTGCCAGCAGATGCATGACGGCCTGTACCTGATCAGAGGACAGGCTGGGCACGACAGGATCAGGCAGGTGGATGTCAGGCACATCCGCCTGCGCGCTCAGCATGTTTTCCGGCAGGGCGAGCACCACCGGGCCGGGGCGACCTGACTGGGCGATGCGGAAGGCGCGGGCGATGTATTCCGGCAGGCGGTCGGTCTGGTCCACCTGCGCAACCCATTTGGCGAGACCACCGAACATGGCGCGATAATCGACCTCTTGGAACGCCTCACGATCGGTCTGGCGGTTGTCGATCTGGCCGACGAACATGACCATGGGCGTACTGTCCTGCCGGGCGATATGGATGCCCGCGCTCGCGTTGGTGGCGCCGGGGCCACGGGTGACGAAACAGACGCCGGGGGTGCCGGTCATCTTGCCATAAGCCTCTGCCATCATGGCAGCGCCGCCTTCCTGCCGGCAGACGATATTGGCGATACCGCTGTCGTAAAGCCCGTCCAATGCGGCCAGAAAGCTTTCGCCGGGGACCGAGAAGACGCGCCGCACGCCCAGCTTAACCAGTTGATCGCTCAGTATCTTTCCGCCGTGCCGTTGCATCGCATCCTCCCGCAATTCAGGCACAGCATGTGACAGGCACAGACCCTGTGCAAGCGTTGCGGTTGCGAAAGCGGGGTGCGGCCCTAACTGGTGTCAGGACAGACGAAACAGGAGCCTTCAATGACCACCCTTCTTGGTATTTCGGGGTCGCTGCGCGATGCCTCGACGAATACGAAACTGATCCGTGCTGCGGCGAATATCTTTGATCCGGACACCTTCATCGAAGGCGATCTGCGCTTTCCGCTGTATGACGGCGATCTGGAAGAGGCGGAGGGGATACCTGCGCCGGTGCAGACCCTTGCCGATCAAATTTCCAAGGCGGATGCAGTCATCATCGCGACCCCGGAATACAACAAAGCCCCCTCTGGCGTGCTGAAAAACGCGCTGGACTGGGTCAGCCGGACAGAGGGGAACCCGTGGAACAACAAACCCGTGGCCATCATGTCGGCCACGGCCGGGCGCGCAGGCGGGGAACGGACGCAGTTCGCACTGCGGCTGATGATGATGCCCTTCCGCCCACTGATCTTGCAGGGGCCAGAGGTGCTGGTCGCGGCGTCATCCAAAGCCTTTGACGAGGCCGGAAACTTGCAGGGCGACATGTATGTCAAACTGCTGACAGAGCTGATGACGGACCTCAAATCGCGCATCTAGCGCGTTTCGATGCTTCAAAAAACCGGATCGCTTTTCGCGTTTGAGGCAAAGCCGAAAGGCAGCGAAAGGCGATGCAAAATCGGATTGCGCAGCGTACAGAACCCGTACAGAACCTGTACGTACAGCTTGCCACTGGCGCCCGGCGCGCGCGCGGCCTAGATTTGCCGCGAAACGACGGATGGAGACGACGATGGCACGCGGCGCAGGCGGAACGGACGGAGGCACCGGCACATTCCTGATCGGGCTGATCATGATGGTGGGGGGTGGTTACCTGCTGCTCAACGGGATCGTGGTGCGGCCCAACTTTGGCATCGGGTCCCGCGTGTTCGGCCTCGGCGGTGTGACGATCACATCCGGCATGGTGCTGATCCCGTTCATGTTCGGGGTGGGGATGATTTTCTACAACTCGCGAAACTGGTTCGGCTGGGGCCTGGCAGGCGCGTCACTGGTCGCGCTGGTGTTCGGTGTCATCGCCAATATGACCATGGAGCTGAGCCGGATGAGCGCCTTTGATCTGATTGTGATCTTGGTGCTGTTTGTTGGGGGGCTGGGGTTGTTTTTAAGGTCGTTGCGGGCGAGGTGAGTGGCAATCGGTTTGGGCGGATTTAGGTCATTGTTGCGCACTGCATGAATGACCGCGATGCGCAGGAAGCGGACTTTGCAAAGTTTTTGGCACGGCTCAAAGCCGCCGTTGACCAAGTCTTTTGTCGCCTGACTGCGGAATCCGCTCTACAGCCAATCATTCCGGTTTCAAAATTTGATTTAGACGTTTCCACTTTTGTCCAAATGCCCCACCTTTACTCGAGCGCTTAGCGACGAATTCGCTTACGTTCAAAGACAAATTTGTGATGTAAAGAGCAACATTTACGAATGATGAGACAGGTTTCTTTGTCTTTGAAATATCGAGTCGAGCCTGACTTGCTGCCGGAAAACTTGAACTCGACAGAGACTTATACCCCTCTGATGACCTCTTGTACGGCAGCCAGAGATCATGAGCATGTTGGTAATTTATTTTGTTTCTCACTTCTGAGAGCCATGAATC
>JAHDGO010000173.1 GCA_020627605.1 Yoonia sp. | reverse complement strand
CTCGGCCCTTGATCGCGCGGCAGAGCTGCGCGGGCAGGCAGAGCAATTGGCCAAGACGGCAGAGGCGCGTTTCATCCTGATGTGGCGCGGCAAACCCATGCTGGCCGGGGACAGGCTGTGCCGTGTGCCGGGGGACCATCCGGTCATGGCGGATGCGGCGGGCGATGTGGTGTTTCTGGGTCGCGATGATGGCGCGCCATGCTTTGCTGCTGATCTGTCGGCCTGGGTGCCGGATGATCTGGATGACAGCACATTGAACCAGTTTCTTGACCCGTCAGAGCAACGGCATCCGGCAATGCCTGACGCTGTCTTTGCCGAACTCCGCGCGGTGATGACCCGGCTGAGCCCGCGCGACGCTGAACTTGCGGCGACAGCCAAGGCCGTGATGGGCTGGCATGTCTCGCACCGGTTCTGCGCGCGCTGCGGGGCTGAAAGCCGCTTTGCCATGGGCGGCTGGCAACGGGATTGTGCGGCCTGTGGCGGGCATCACTTTCCGCGCACCGATCCGGTTGTTATCATGTTGATAACACATGGGAATGCGGTCTTGCTGGGTCGGTCCCCGGGCTGGCCGGAGGGGATGTATTCACTCCTCGCAGGCTTCGTCGAACCCGGCGAAACGGTCGAGGCCGCCGTGCGCCGCGAGGTGTTTGAAGAGGCTGGGGTGCGTGTTGGCGCTGTCAGCTATCTGGCCAGCCAGCCCTGGCCATTTCCCGCGTCCCTGATGCTGGGCTGCCACGGCACCGCCGAAAGCACCGCACTGACCATCGACCCGGCAGAGATTGAAGACGCCAGATGGGTCAGCCGCGAAGAGGTGGCACTTGCATTCACCGGCAATCACCCAGAGATTTTGCCCGCCCGTAAAGGGGCTATTGCACATTTTCTGCTTGAAGCCTGGCTGGCCGACAGGCTTGACTAGGGCAAGGGGCGAGGTGACATGAAATTCAGCACACGCGAAGATATCGAGGCGCCGATTGATTTCGTCTTTGCCCGTGTGACGGATTTTGACGCCTTTGAACGGCGTGCGCTGCGGCAGGGCGCGCAAGTACACCGGCAGGGTGACGGGCCGGTGGATGTTGGCACAGTCTGGGATATCAGCTTTCACTACCGCGAACGGATGCGCAATGCGCAGGCCACGCTGACCACGCTGGACGCACCGCATGAGTTGAAGATCGACAGCATCTCTGACGGGCTGACGGCCCAGACGGATGTGGCCCTCGTGGCGCTGTCGCCGGGGCGGACACGGGTGATCGTCGGGTTTGAATTGCGGGCACGCACCCTGACCGCGCGACTGTTGCTGCAATCGCTGAAGCTGGCCAAGGGCAAGCTGACCAAACGGTTCAGGGCGCGGGTGCTGGATTATGCCGAAGCGGTCGAGGACCGGTATCGCAACCCAAGCGCCTGAGGGGTGGTTGAACGGTTGGTGCCAATTCAGGCGGCGGATGGTGATCGACCAACCCGGTCTAAGCTGCCTTGCAGACCGCTGTCCCTGCGCCTCTATCCATCCTCGTGCCGCCGTGCGGCAGCCGGATAAACCCCCATCACCAGCAGGTGGTCGGTGAAATAACCCAGTTCTTCCATCGCCAGTTGCACATTCTGATCATCGGGGTGCCCTTCGATCTCGGCGTAGAATTGCGTGGCGGTAAAGGCCCCGCCCACCATGTAGCTTTCCAGCTTGGTCATGTTGACGCCATTCGTGGCAAAACCCCCCATCGCCTTGTAAAGCGCGGCAGGGATGTTGCGCACCCGAAAGACAAAGCTGGTGACCATCCCAAGATCGCCGCGGCGGGTGTAATCAGGCTCGCGCGCCATGATCAGAAAGCGGGTGGTGTTGCGGGCGTGATCCTCGATCTGCGGGGCCAGGACCTGCAGGCCGTAAATCTCGGCGGCAAGTTCTGACGCCAGTGCCGCCACAGACGGGTCGTCGCCATCGGCCACCTCGCGCGCGGCGCGGGCATTGTCGGAACTGGCACGCGGCGTGATCTTGTGGTCGCGCAGAAACCGGGCGCATTGCGGCAGGATCACAGGGTGGCCATGTGCCTCTTTGATATCGGCCAGTGTCGCACCCTTTTGCCCCAGCAGATTGACATGCACCCGCACAAAGGTTTCGTCGATGATATGCAGCCCGCTTTCGGGCAGCAGGGAATGGACGTCGGCGACGCGGCCATAGGTGGAGTTTTCGACGGCGATCATGCCCAGATCGGCGGCACCGTCACGCACGGCAGCGATTGCGGCGTCAAACGTGGGGCAGGGCAGCGGGGCGTGGTCAGGGCGCGCTGCGACGCAGGCCTCGTGCCCATAGGCGCCCAGTTCACCCTGAAATGCGATTTTTTGCCCCATGGTCGTGCCCCTTTTGCAATTGAACCGCCGTTTTTGGGCGTTTGGTCGCGGCACTATACCTTGCAACCCGGCAGGGGAAACGGATAGATAGCCGCAAAACTTTGAACGGAATGGAACGCGACATGTTCGACACAATGACAATGACCAAGGCGGTGGGCGCCCTGTGCGGCACATTTCTGGTCTTTTTGCTGGGCGCCTGGGCGGCGGAAGAGATCTATTATCACGGTGGGCACAAGGGCGAACAGGCCTATTCCATCGCCGTCGAAGATGCCGGCGCAACCGAGGGCGATGTCGCCGAGGAAGTCCCGTTTGAAGAGCTTTATGCCGCCGCCAGCGCGACTGATGGCGAAGGCCTGTGGCGCGCCTGCCGGTCCTGCCATGCGCTGGAACCCGGCGTGAACGGCACCGGCCCCTATTTGCACGGCGTTGTGGGCCGTCCTGTCCAGTCGGTTGATGGCTTCGGCTATTCCGGTGCCCTGGCCGAGGTTGCTGATGTCTGGAGCCCAGAAAACCTGAACGCATTCCTTGAAAAGCCATCCAGCTATGCCCCTGGCACCTCGATGAGCTACAACGGGATGCGTGACCCGGCGGACCGCGCCAACCTGATCGCCTATCTCGCGACGTTCAGCCAATAGGCCGTCGTGGCGATGATGATTGAAAAGCCGCCCGCTGGGGCGGCTTTTTTCTTGGGAAATCAGCGGCTGATCACTGCGCGATCACGCAAACTCAACTTGAATGTTTGCCAAACACTGATTTTACTTCATTTCAATGAAGATAGTGTGACACAGAACCGGAGTATCCGATGCCCAGACACCCGCAAGCCCAAGCCGTAGCTGCCCAACGCACCACCGTTGCCACCAGCGCGCGACAATGGGTCATGGGCTCCATCATCGGGGTTGCTGCCATCTGGGCCGGGGCAGATGTTCTGGCCGAAAGCCATGAAGAGGTGACGGTCAGCCATGGCTACGTGAATTTCGGAGAGCTGGTCTACGGTCCTGATCCGGTGCTGTCCTATGTGAACCCGGACGCCCCAAAGGGCGGCGAATTTTCACAATGGGCCCAGGGCACTTTTGACAGCTTCAATCTGTCGACGCGCAAGGGTGTGCCAGCCGCGCTGTCCACGATTGGCTATGAATCAATCCTGACATCCTATGCAGATGATCCATATGGCGTGTACTGCTATCTGTGTGAGACAATCGAATATCCAGAAAGCCGCGATTGGGTGATCTTCAACCTGCGTGATGATGTAAAGTTCTGGGACGGCACCATCATGACCGCCGAGGACATCAAGTTCACGTTCGAGCTCTACCTCGAACAGGGCATTACCGAATACCGCAGCGTCTATTCGCAGTTCATCGACAGTGTTGAGATTCTCGATACCCACCGCATCCGTTTCAATTTCACAGAGGCCGCACCGCGTCGCGACGTGGTTTCGTGGGTGGGTGGGACCTCTGCCTTTTCAAAGGCGTGGTTTGAGGAAACCGGCACCCGTCTTGATGAGGCGTCGACCGAACCATTCATGGCCACAGGTGCCTACCGGTTGGACAAGGTCGATATCGGGCGGCAGATCATCTACCGGCTTAATCCCGATTGGTGGGGTACAGCCCTGAATGCCAACAAGGGTCGCAATAATTTTGAGACGATCCGCGTCGAGTATTTTGCCGACAGCAGCGCCGCCTTCGAGGCGTTCAAGTCAGGTGTTTATACGTTCCGCAACGAAAACAGCTCTTTGCAGTGGGCGACGGGATATGAATTTCCTGCCGTCGAAAACGGCTGGGTCAAGGTCGAAGAACTGACGGACGGGGCAATCGGCACGGGTCAGGGCTTTGTCTTCAACCTCAATCAGGAAAAGTTTCAGGACCCGCTGGTGCGCGAGGCGATCACCCTGATGGTCAACTTTGAATGGATGAATGAGACACTGTTCTATGGGCTGTATGAACGTCCTGAGTCGTTTTGGGACAATTCCGACCTAAAGGCCGAAGGTGTCCCATCCGACGGCGAATTGGCGATCCTGCAGCCGCTTGTTGACGAGGGCTTGCTTGATGCGGCCATCCTGACGACCGAGGCGACAATCCCGCCGGTGTCCAGCACTGCCGATCGCCCGCTTGACCGGCGGGCCCTGCGAGCCGCCTCGGCATTGCTGGATGAAGCAGGCTGGGTTGCGGGCGATGACGGGTTGCGGCGCAAGGATGGCGAGGTCCTGTCGGTGACCTTCCTCGAGCGGTCGCCACAGTTTGACCGTATCATCAATCCGATTGTTGAAAACCTCAAACGCCTTGGCGTAGACGCCGCGCTGGAGCGTGTTGACACCGCCCAATGGGTAGAGCGTCGCCGCGCTGGCAACTTTGACATCGTGAACGCGTCACTGGGGCAGGGCTATGAACCCGGTCAGCAGCTGGCGCAGTATTTCGGATCAGAGGCCGCTGAGGACAGTTCGCGCAACCCCATGCGTCTGAAGTCGCCCGCTGTGGACCGCATCATCGACGAGATTGTGGTGGCCGAAACCCTGGAGGATCTGACCACGCGCACCCGTGCATTGGACCGTGTGTTGCGGGCGGAACGGTTCTGGATCCCACAGTGGCAGAAGGGTGTGCACACCGTTGCCTACTACGACATGTTCCGCTTTGCCGAGATCCCGCCGCTTGCGCTGTCACCGCTGGATAACTGGTGGTATGACGCCGAAGCCGGGGAGGCGCTGCGCGCCGCCGGTGCATTTCAGTAAGGCCGCTTAAATGGGCGCATATATCCTACGGCGCTTGTTGCTGGTGATCCCAACACTGATTGGGATCATGATCATCAACTTTGCCCTGACCCAATTTGTTCCCGGTGGCCCGATTGAACAGATCCTGGCGGAGCT
>JAHDGO010000172.1 GCA_020627605.1 Yoonia sp. | reverse complement strand
GATGACGAATTTCTGCATGTACGACTGTGCCTATTGCATCAATCGTGTGTCATCCAACGTCGCCCGCGCCCGGTTTTCGCCCGATGAGGTCGTGCAACTGACCATCGAGTTTTACCGGCGCAACTATATCGAGGGTCTGTTTTTGTCGTCGGGCATTATCCGCTCCCCTGACAAGACCATGGAAGACATGGTGCAGATCGCCAGACGCCTGCGCGAGAAAGAGCATTTTCGCGGCTATATCCACCTCAAGACGATCCCTGATGCCGCCCCCGAACTGATCGAACAGGCCGGGCTTTACGCCGACCGTCTGTCGATCAACGTCGAATTGCCCACCGACACCAGCGTGAAAGCCTATGCGCCGGAGAAAAACCCGGCCACGATCCGCAAGGCAATGGGCGATGTGAAGGCCCGCAAGGACGTCGCAGGAGAGCGTAGTTTTCGCGGCAAACGCCCCAAACGCTTTGCCCCGGCGGGTCAGTCCACGCAGATGATCATCGGGGCAGATGCGGCAACAGATACAACGATCCTTGGTCAATCCACGCGGCTTTATGGGGATTACAAACTCAAGCGGGTTTACTACTCGGCCTTTTCACCCATCCCAGATGCGACGGCCAAGCTGCCACTGATCAAACCGCCGTTGGTGCGCGAGCATCGGCTGTATCAGGCCGATTGGCTGTTGCGGTTCTATGGCTTCGGTGTGGAGGAGATCACGGCAGCCCGGCCTGATGGCAATCTTGACCTGGAGGTCGATCCGAAACTCGCATGGGCGCTGCAGAACCGCGCGCAATTCCCGGTTGATGTGAACCTCGCCAGCAAGGAACAACTGCTGCGCGTGCCGGGTTTTGGCACGCGCACGGTTGGCCGCATCCTGAGCACCCGAAGGCATCGCCGCCTGCGATATGAGGATCTGTTGCGCATGGGGGCGTCATTGAAAAAGGCGCGCGCCTTCATTACCGCCACCGACTGGTCGCCCGGCGGGTTGACCGACAGCGCAGACCTGCGCGCCCGCTTTGCCCCACCGCCAGAACAGCTGAGCCTTTTTTGATGTATACTGTCCCTCTGCCCCCGATCGGAACAGATGTGGCGTGGCGTGATGCCGCCAAACGCCTGATCGGTGCAGGCGTGTCACCGCAGGATGTCCTGTGGGACTACGGCGCGGAAATGGCAGGTCTGTTTGCATCACCCACCCCGCTGCCGCCGCTGACGCGACGCATCAAGGCACCGCAAAGCTTTGTCGGCATGGCCGACACCGTGGTCTGGCACAAGGACCCGCAACGCTTTGCCCGGCTCTACGCGTTGTTGTGGCGGTTGCGGCACCAGCCAGGGCTGATGCAGGACCGCGCTGACCGTGATCTGGCCAAGCTGCGCCAGATGGAAAAGGGCGTGCACCGCTGCAAACACAAGATGAAGGCCTTTGTCCGTTTTCGCGATCTGCGCCAGCCGGGCGAGAGGCGCAGCTTTGCCGCGTGGTTCGAACCCACGCATCACACGGTAGAACCCACAGCCCCGTTCTTTGCCCGTCGATTTGCCGATATGGACTGGATGATCGCCACACCGGATGTCACCGCGCAGTTCGTCGATGGCAACCTGTCGTTCCACCCCGGCCAGCCAAAACCGGACCTGCCAGAGGACGCGGCAGAGGCGCTGTGGGGCACCTATTTCTGCAACATCTTCAACCCCGCGCGCCTGAAGGTCAGCGCGATGACCTCTGAAATGCCCAAGAAATACTGGAAGAACCTGCCAGAGGCGCAGCATATCCACGACCTGATCGCGGGTGCCGAGGCCAAGGTGCAACAGATGCGCGACAACGCCCCCACCCTGCCGCCAGAGCGGGCAGCGCGGATCAAGCGGCAGTTGCGCAAGGATGACGACACGGGTCATTAGGTCGTTCAAACCAAACCACTGGTGCTTGCCCGGTCTATCCGCTTAACTGCCCCCGGCAGGCCAAGGCGGAAGGACACCGGGGTGAGCAGTACAGTTTTTATCGCCGTGATCCTTGCGGCTGGCTTGCATGCGTCATGGAATGCGCTGGTCAAAGGCGGCGATGACAAGCTGATGTCGCTGACGGCTGTGATCCTTGGGCATGTCCCGTTTTCCATTGTTGCCATTGCATTTGCGCCGCCGATGGACGCGGCAGCATGGCCTTATCTGGCCGCCGGTGTCGGCCTGCATATGGGGTATCAGCTGTTTCTGATCTACGCCTACCGCGTCGGCGATCTGACGCAGGTTTATCCCATCGCGCGAGGCTCTGCGCCTTTGATTGTGGCGGCAATCTCGGTCGTGTTTCTGGGGGTCACACTGGCAAGGGCAGAATTGCTGGCGGTTCTGATCATCGGCGTTGGTATCCTAAGTCTGGCCCTGACCCGCCATGCCGATGGCCAGCGCAATGGCAAGGCAGCCCTTTTTGCCCTGATCACAGGCTGTTTTATCGCCGGGTATTCGCTTGTGGATGGGACCGGCGCACGCGCTGCCGGCACGGCGCTGGGCTATTTCGGCTGGCTTGCCCTGATCAACGCACTGGCATTGGCATTGGTGGTCGGCTGGCGCGCACCGCAGACCTTGACCAAGATCCGCACAGAGGGCTGCGCGTTGTTCTGGTGGGGCGGCGGGGCATCGTTTTTGGCCTATGCCATCGTGACCTGGGCGTTCACGCAGGCCCCCATCGCGCTGGTCACGGCCCTGCGCGAGACAAGTATCATCTTTGCGCTGCTGATCGGCGTCGTCTTTCTGAAAGAGCCGCTGAACCTGATCAAAGTCTTTTCAACCGCCACCGTGGTGCTGGGTGCCGCACTTTTGCGGCTTGTCAGGGCCTAGCCAAAGGGATTGACCTGACGGGTATCGCGGCTGCCCAGCAGGGCGCAACGATACTCTACCTCGGCATTGCGCGACGCACGTGCGATTTCCGCGTTGATTTCAGCCTGTGCGCCCAAACCTGCGCCAAAGCTGCCACTGCGCGGGGCAAAGCGACGCTGCGCTTCCAGTATCGCGCCGTCAACATAGCGATGGGCGCTGGCGGCATTGGCGGATGACTGGCAGGCATAACGGCGGGCGGTGACGCTGTCGGCGCTCATCACCTCGACCTGCGTGCGACCGGGATAGGATTTCGAAGACAGTGTCGGGCCGGAACAAGCCGCCAGACTGGCCAGAATGATGAAAGCCCCCGAAACTCGCCGCAAGTCCATGTCGCATACTCCTATCTCGTCGTCCTGCGAAAAGCTGGCAGTCCATTCGGGCAAGAGTATGACGGGGTTGCGACGCTGACGGTCAGCCGGGCGTCAGGTGTTGAACAGGAAGTGCATCACATCGCCGTCCTTCACGATGTAGGCCTTGCCTTCGGCCCGCATCTTGCCCGCCTCTTTGGCGGCCTGTTCGCCGCCGAGGGTGACAAAGTCATCATAGGCAATCGTTTCGGCACGGATGAAACCCTTTTCGAAGTCGCCATGGATGACGCCTGCGGCCTGCGGGGCAGAGGTGCCTTCCTTGATGGTCCAGGCCCGCGCCTCTTTCGGGCCAACGGTGAAATATGTTTGCAGGTGCAAAAGTGCGTAGCCCGCGCGGATCAACCGGTCCAGGCCCGCCTCTTCCAATCCCATCTCAGCAAGGAACATCTCTGCTTCCTCGGCGTCCAACTGGCTGATCTCTTCCTCGATCCGGGCAGAGATGACGACGTGGCTGTTGCCCTGCGCCGCGGCCATTTCAGCCACACGTGCAGACTGGCTGTTGCCGCTGCCTGCGCTGTCTTCTTCGACGTTGCAGACATAAAGCACGGGCTTTGTCGTCAGAAGCTGCAACATTTTCCACGCTTTGGCGTCTTCGGCGTCAACCTCCACCACGCGGGCAGGTTTGCCGTCTTCGAGGACTTTCTGCGCCATTTCCAACAGACGCACCTGCTGCACCGCCTCCTTGTCGCCACCACGCACTTTGCGCACCAAATTCTGCAACCGCTTTTCGATGCTTTCCAGATCGGACAGCATCAGCTCTGTCTCGATCACTTCGGCATCCGCGACCGGGTCAACGCGGCCATCCACATGGGTAATGTCGTCATCTTCAAAGCAGCGCAGCACATGGGCGATGGCGTCGCATTCGCGGATATTGGCCAGAAACTGGTTACCCAGCCCCTCACCCTTGCTGGCGCCTTTGACCAGACCGGCAATGTCGACAAACGTCATGCGCGTCGGAATAATCTGTTTCGAGGCGGCAATCGCCGCCAGTTTGTCCAGCCGCGCATCAGGCACGGCGACGTCGCCCACATTGGGTTCAATCGTGCAAAACGGGAAATTGGCCGCCTGTGCTGCGGCTGTCTTGGTCAGCGCGTTGAACAGGGTCGATTTGCCCACATTCGGCAGACCCACGATACCCATCTTGAAACCCATTCCGGCACTCCTTTGCGGCTTGCCGCGCTTCTAGGGGCAGGCGTGCCGGGGCGCAAGCACTGCACTCTGTCTTGAAATTCCTGCCCCGTTCGCGCAAACCCGTCCGAAGAGTTTGATCGGGGACGATGATGAGCAGAATCGACGCAAAATTCGCAGCACTGCGCGCCGAAGGAAAAAAGGCCTTTGTGGCCTATGTCATGGCGGGCGACCCCGATTACGACACAGGGCTGGAGATCGTGAAGGGCCTGCCGGGCGCTGGTGTCGACATTATCGAATTGGGGATGCCATTCACGGACCCGATGGCCGATGGCCCGACCATCCAGCTGGCCGGACAACGCGCGCTGGAGGCCGGGCAGGATCTGGAAAAGACCCTGCAGTACGCCCGCGAGCTGCGCAAAAAGGACGACACCACCCCTATTGTTATGATGGGCTATTACAATCCGATCTATTCGCGCGGTGTTGATGCGTTTCTGGCCGACGCCAAAGCGGCCGGCATTGACGGGCTGATCATCGTTGATCTGCCACCCGAGGAAGATGATGAACTGTGCATCCCGGCGCAAAAGATGGGCATCAACTTCATCCGCCTCGCAACCCCGACAACTGACGCCAAACGCCTGCCCAAGGTTTTGGAAAACACATCCGGCTTTGTCTATTATGTCTCGGTCACAGGCATCACCGGCGCTGCTGCTGCGCAGGCGGATGAGGTCGCACCAGAGGTCGCGCGCATCAAATCCGCCACCGAGCTGCCGGTCATCGTGGGCTTTGGCATCAAGACGCCGGACGCTGCCGCCGCCATCGCCGCCATTGCGGATGGTGCCGTCGTCGGCTC
>JAHDGO010000171.1:826-5213 GCA_020627605.1 Yoonia sp. | reverse complement strand
GGGCGTTGCCGAGGCGTGCATCGAGATCAAGGAGAACGCCGACACTGCCCGCGACTATACCGCGCGCGGCAATCTTGTCGCCGTCGTCACAAATGGCACCGCGGTTCTGGGCCTTGGCAATATCGGCGCGCTGGCCTCCAAACCGGTGATGGAGGGCTGTCCTGTTCAAGAAATTCGCCAATATCGACTGTTTCGACATTGAGCTGAACGAACCCGACCCTGAAAAGCTGGCCGATATCGTTTGCGCGCTGGAGCCCACGTTCGGCGCGATCAATCTGGAGGATATCAAAGCCCCTGACTGCTTTATCGTCGAAAAGCTGTGCCGCGCGCGTATGAACATCCCTGTTTTCCATGACGACCAGCACGGCACGGCGATTGTCGTTGGCGCGGCGGCCACCAATGCCCTGCGTGTCGCAGCCAAGAAATTCGAGGATATCAAGATTGTCAGTACAGGTGGCGGTGCGGCTGGCATTGCCTGCCTGAACATGCTGCTGAAGCTCGGGGTCAAGCGTGAAAACGTCTACCTCTGCGACATCGAAGGGCTTGTTTACGAGGGCAGGGAAAAGGACATGACACCGCAAAAGGCGGACTATGCCCAAGGCACGACGCCAGCCACGCTTGATGATGTCATCGCGGATGCCGATCTGTTTCTAGGTCTGTCTGGCCCCGGCGTGCTGAAACCCGAGATGGTCAAGAAAATGGCTGACCGCCCGATCATCTTTGCGCTGGCCAACCCCAACCCCGAGATTGATCCCGAAACCGCAAGGCAAGCCAACCCTGACGCCATCATCGCCACCGGGCGCAGCGATTTTCCCAATCAGGTCAATAACGTGCTGTGCTTTCCCTTCATCTTCCGTGGTGCGCTTGACGTCGGCGCGACAGAGATCAACGACGACATGAAAATCGCTTGTGTCGAAGGCATTGCCGCCCTCGCCCGCGCCACCACAAGCGCAGAGGCCGCAGCCGCCTATCAGGGCGAGCAGCTGACATTCGGGGCTGACTATCTGATCCCGAAACCCTTTGACCCGCGTCTGATGGGCGTCGTCGCAAGCGCGGTCGCGCGGGCCGCTGTCGCGACCGGCGTCGCCCAGCGCCCGATTGAGGATATGGCGGCCTATAAGGCCAACCTGGACGGTTCAGTCTTCAAATCTGCGATGATCATGCGGCCCGTCTTTGACGCCGCGCGCACTTCGGCCCGTCGCATCGTCTTTGCCGAAGGCGAGGATGAGCGTGTGCTGCGCGCCAGTCAGGCCATCATGGAAGAAACCACCGACACTCCCATCCTGATTGGCCGCCCGGAGGTGATCGAGCGGCGCTGCGAACGCGCTGGCCTGACAATCCGGCCGGGTGTGGATTTTTCCATCGTGAACCCCGAAAACGACCCACGCTATCGCGACTACTGGGGCACCTATCATGATCTGATGGCGCGCAAGGGTGTAACCCCAGACCTTGCCAAGGCAATCATGCGCACCAACACGACCGCGATTGCAGCTGTCATGGTCCAGCGCGGCGAGGCCGAAAGCATGATCTGCGGCACATTTGGACAGTACCTGTGGCACCTCAAATACGTCTGCGAGGTGCTGGGCACCGATGAATACCACCCCATCGCTGCACTTTCACTGATGATCCTTGAAGACGGGCCGCTTTTTGTGGCTGACACGCAGGTACACCCCGAACCCACGCCGCTGCAAATCGCCGAGGCTGTCATCGGTGCCGCACGCCATGTGCGCCGCTTTGGTGTTGCCCCCAAGGTCGCGCTTTGCTCGCACAGCCAGTTCGGCAACCTCGACAGTGACAGCGGGCGGCGGATGCGCGCGGCCATGGCTATTCTTGACGAAAAGCCGCGCGATTTTGACTACGAGGGCGAAATGCACGTCGATGCCGCACTTGATGTGGAATTGCGCAACCGTGTGTTCCCTGCAGCCCACCTGCCGGGGGCGGCCAACACGCTGGTCTTTGCCAATACCGACGCCGCATCCGGCGTGCGCAACGCATTGAAGATGAAGGCGGGCGGGCTGGAGGTTGGGCCGATCCTGATGGGTATGGGCAACCGCTGTCACATCGTGACACCGTCGATCACGGCGCGGGGTCTTCTGAACATGTCCGCCGTCGCTGGCACACCTGTCGCACACTACGGATAGTCAAGAATTTGACAGCGCCGTCGCCGTGGCCGCGCCAAAGGCTTGCCCCCTCAATTTCAGCCGCGTAACACTTCGCGGGACTGGTTGGGGAGGATCGTGATGAAATACGCTGACGTCTATGGCGCCTGGAAAGAGGACCCTGAAGGGTTCTGGATGGATCAGGCACAGGCGATCGACTGGGTCACCCCACCCACCCGCGCACTCGATGACAGCAACGCCCCGCTTTACCGCTGGTTCACGGATGCAGAGGTGAACACCTGCTACAACGCTGTTGACCGCCACGTGGAAAGCGGGCGCGGGGATCAGGCCGCAATCATCTATGACAGCCCGGTCACAGACACCAAATCCACCATCACTTATGCAGAATTGCAGACCCGCGTCGCCTCTCTGGCCGGAGCGCTGCGGGCGCAGGGGGTGGTGAAAGGTGACCGTGTCATCATCTACATGCCCATGATCCCCGAAGCGCTGGAGGCGATGCTTGCCTGCGCCCGCCTTGGTGCGATCCATTCTGTCGTCTTTGGTGGCTTTGCGGCCAATGAGCTTGCGGTGCGCATTGATGACGCCACGCCCAAGGCGATCATCGCAGGGTCTTGCGGCATCGAACCGGGGCGGATTGTGGCATACAAACCCTTGCTGGACGGGGCCATTGATCTGGCCACGCACAAGCCAGATTTCTGCGTGATCTTCCAACGCGATCAGCATCAGGCCAGTATGGTGGACGGGCGCGATCTGGACTGGCACGAGTTTCAGCAGGGTGTGGCCCCTGCCGATTGCGTGCCCGTCAAAGGCGACCACCCGGCCTATATCCTGTACACCTCCGGCACAACCGGCGCGCCCAAGGGCGTCGTGCGCCCAACAGCCGGGCATCTGGTGGCGCTGAACTGGACGATGAAATCCATCTATAACGTCGATCCGGGAGAGGTCTTCTGGGCCGCGTCAGACGTGGGCTGGGTCGTGGGCCACTCCTACATCTGTTATGCGCCGCTGATCGCTGGCAACACCACCGTGGTGTTCGAGGGCAAGCCGATTGGCACCCCCGACGCGGGTACATTCTGGCGGGTCATTGACGAGCATAAGGTCAAATCCTTCTTTACCGCCCCCACCGCCTTTCGCGCGATCAAGCGTGAGGATCCAACCGGTGCGATGATCAAGAACTACGATATCTCGCAACTGCGCGCGCTTTATCTGGCGGGGGAGCGGGCGGACCCTGACACCATCGAATGGGCGCAGCGCGTCATGAATGTGCCGGTCTATGACCACTGGTGGCAGACCGAAACGGGCTTTACCATTGCAGGCAACCCCGCAGGGATCGAGGCGCTGCCGGTCAAGATCGGCTCGCCCACAGTGGCGATGCCAGGCTACGACGTGCAAATTTTGGACGAGGGCGGCAACCCGATGGGCCCCGGTGAACTGGGTGCCATCGCCGTCAAACTCCCCCTGCCCCCCGGTACGCTGCCGACACTGTGGAATGCCGAAAACCGGTTCGTGAAAAGCTACCTGACCACCTTCCCCGGCTATTATGAGACGGGCGATGCAGGCATGATCGACGATGACGGCTACCTTTACATCATGGCCCGCACCGATGATGTGATCAATGTGGCTGGGCACCGGCTGTCGACCGGTGCGATGGAGGAAGTGCTCGCCAGCCACCCCGACGTCGGCGAATGCGCGGTGATCGGCGTGACGGATGAATTGAAGGGGCAATTGCCGCTGGGGTTCGTCTGCCTGAACAAGGGGTGCGACCGCGACCATGCAGAGATTGCCGCCGAAGTGATCAAACAGGTCCGCGACACCATCGGCCCCGTCGCCGCCTTCAAGCTGGTCGCCGTGGTAGACCGGCTGCCGAAAACGCGGTCAGGGAAAATCCTGCGGGCCACGATGGTCAAGATCGCCGATGGTGCTGAGTTCAAGATGCCGGCAACGATTGATGACCCGGCGATTTTGGATGAGATCAAAGAGGCGTTGAAGCCATTGGGGTATGCGGGGGGTTAGTCCCAGTCAGCAATAGAAACGGGGCGCGGCAGCACTACATCAAGATCATGAAACTGATCCTGACACTGCTGCTCCTTGCAGCCCCAGCCATGGCGGAGCCAATGCTGATCGATGATTTCTCTGACGGGGCAGAGTCAAGATGGCGCTATGCCAGTGACCGGGTCATGGGTGGCGTCTCTGACGGCACAGCAGCAATTGGGGCCGAAAACGGTGTGACCTACGCCCAATTACGCGGCACGGTCAGCACCGCCAAT
>JAHDGO010000171.1:0-816 GCA_020627605.1 Yoonia sp. | reverse complement strand
CGCGCCCCTGCCATCCGATACCACCGGTATTACGCTGCGGATGCGGGGCAATGGGGCCAGATACTACATCCATCTACGCGCACAGGCAGCGCAGCGACCATGGCAGTATTATCAGGCCGCGTTCGAGACGTCGGCAGATTGGCAAGAGGTGATCCTGCCGTGGTCGGACTTCATTGCGCAAGGCGGATTGCCAGAGGCCTTTGCGCCCGAAGACATTCTGGGCCTTGGTATCGTCGCCTATGGCGCGGACTATGACGCGGCGCTGGACGTCGACTGGGTTGGCACGTTACAATAGAACACTCGATTGCCTGCGAAGGCCTGCAGAGCGCGCGACAGACATTGGACCTCACCTCGTCGTAGCCCATCCCGCCCGGCTTGCCCGGGCATCGCCTAACCTTTGCACACAACCTTCGACGTGTTCGGCCTCCACGAGCATGCGGTTGCTGTTTGCCGTCAGATGAGGCTGGGCAGGATCATTGCTACACTCAAAATCAAGACATGCGAAACGGCCACGCCGAACACCAGATGAGTTCGTTGTCCGATTGGTCTGCCCCGTGCCGCAAATGGGGAAGGCCGTTCAACCATTCGCTGGCTCCGCGTTGGGCTCCCGCGCCGCTCTTTCAACGCGCAGCCCAAACCAGTTGCGTTGACCTACAAAATAGATTGGCTCCGCTCCCACTAAGAATGGATAGACTTTGTAGCCCAAGGTGCTGTCGGCCATGTAGGGGACAATAGCCGGCTGCTCAACGACAGAAAGCCTGTAACTTTTGGCGCGCCCAAAAAGGTGCAAATGCAGGTCTCCCCTGCCGCTGCGGC
>JAHDGO010000170.1 GCA_020627605.1 Yoonia sp. | reverse complement strand
ATAACTGTCGAGCGATTTGAGCGCGTAGTGATTGACCTGCGCCAGATCAAAGACCGGCGGATTGTCCGTGCGCTGGCCGTTGACAACATAGTCGGCACCGCCCGGCAGGACCCATTTGACCTGATCAACCATATCATCGGCGGCCACAGGCGCGTGCAGACCGGCCCGTTTGAATTTGTGCTGATTGGTATAGAAGGATTTGACGAATTTGCCAGTGTCGGGCCGCAGCTTGGCGTCCCATGGCAACTCTCCCTTGGTGAATTGCTTGGTCACTGGTTCATCGACGAAATCCTCGCGCCCGTCGGGGCCGAAGTTGCGCCACGGGATTGAAATGACATCGGCATCCTCACCGGAGGCCGCAACAAGCGCACGCGCTGATCCGTCGCCCACATGGATGTTCAGAAACTCGTCGATGTCGCAGATGAAGACCCATTTCGACTCTATCACGAAATCATAGCGCCGCGTCGCCTGCCGCAAGGCGCTGCGATGAATGCCACCACCACGCACAATGGTGTTGTGCTGGACGGCCAGCCCCAATTCTTGCAGTCGGAGCAGGATGTCGACCGTTGGATCGGTGCAGTCGTTGGTGCAGACAATGATGTTATCGAAGCCCAGCGTCTTGTAGTGGGCCACCCATTCCAGAATGAACGGCCCTTCGTTTTTCATCGCCGAGACGACGGTATATTGATCACTGGACATCTGCCGGGCCTCTTGACGCTACACCGCTGCGCAGATGTATTTCATCTCCAGATAGTCCTCGATCCCGTGGTGCGACCCTTCACGGCCAAGGCCAGATTGCTTGACGCCGCCAAAGGGGGCAACCTCGGTTGAGATCAGACCGGTGTTGACGCCGACGATGCCGTATTCCAGCGCTTCGGCCACTTTGGTCACGCGGCTGAGGTCCTTGGCGTAGAAATAGGATGCCAGGCCAAAAATCGTGTCATTGGCCAGTGCAATCACGTCATCCTCATCCTCGAACCGGAACAGCGGCGCGAAGGGGCCAAATGTTTCGTCGGTGCTGACCAGCATGTCCTGCGTCGCATTGGCCACGATTGTGGGTTCAAAGAACTGCCCGCCCAACGGATGCGGCTTGCCGCCGGTCAGGATTTCGCCGCCTTTGGACAGCGCGTCATCCAGATGCTCCTGCACCTTGTCGACGGCCGCAGGCTCGATCAGTGGGCCAAGGGCTGTGCCTTCTTCCAGCCCGTCGCCAACCTTCATATTCTCGACCGCAACTTTCAGTTTTTGGGCAAAGGCATCGTAGACGCCGCTTTGCACATAGATACGGTTGGCGCAGACACAGGTCTGGCCGTTGTTGCGGAATTTGCAGGCGATGGCCCCTTCGACAGCTGCATCAAGATCGGCATCGTCGAAGACGATGAAAGGGGCATTGCCGCCCAGTTCCATCGAGCATTTCATGACCTGATCGGCGGCCTGTTTGAGCAGGATGCGCCCGACCTCTGTCGAACCCGTGAATGTCAGCTTGCGCACGGTGGGGTTTTCGCAAAACTCCTTGCCGACGTCAGAGGATGAGGTCGAGGTCACGACAGACAACAGACCTTTGGGAATGCCGGCCTCTTCACCCAGTTTTGCCATGGCGAGCGCCGAGAGTGGGGTCAGGGATGCAGGGCGCACAACAAAGGCGCAACCCACTGCCAGCGCCGGAGCAACCTTGCGGGCAATCATCGCATTGGGAAAGTTCCATGGCGTGATCCCTGCAGCCACGCCGATGGGCTGTTTGATCACGGTGATGCGCGTATTGGCCGTATGGCCGGGAATGGTTTCGCCATAGACGCGCTTGGCCTCTTCGCCAAACCATTCCACAAAGGATGCGCCATAGGCAACCTCACCGCGCGCTTCGCTCAGCGGTTTGCCCTGTTCGGATGTCATGATGATGGCCAGGTCTTCCTGATGTTCCATCATCAGGTCGTACCATTTGCGCAGCACCTTGGCGCGGTCCTTGCCTGTCAGCGCGGCCCATGGGACCTGTGCCTCTTTCGCCGCGGCGATGGCTGCGGCCACTTCGGCGCGGGACAAATCGGGGACCTGTGCGATGACATCACCGCGCGCCGGGTTCGAGACGTCAAATGTCTTGCCGCTTTCGGCGCTGACCCATTCACCACCGACAAAGGCGCGGTCGCACAGCAGATCAGGACGCGACAACATGGATTTCAGGTTCGTGGTTTCGTCAAGCATGCTCGCCTCCCATTGTTCACGCGCTATCTGACCTTTGCAGGGGGATAAGGTAAAGGGGTGATATGATGGATTGGGACGACGCATACGCAAATGCCGCGCATATTCCCGGTGCCGACGGCTATCCTGAGATGTGGGCGAAAGCCGCCCAAGGCTTTCGCGATATCACGTTGTGCGAGCGTGATCTGCCTTACGGCGAGGGGCCGCGCCAGCGTTATGATCTGTTTCATCCAGACCGGCTGGCGCGTGGGGTCGTGATCTTTGTGCATGGCGGGTACTGGTTGCGGTTCGATAAATCTTTCTGGTCGCATCTTGCCGCCGGACCTTTGGCGCATGGCTGGGCGGTGGCGATGCCGTCCTATGATCTGTGTCCTGATGTCAGCATCACGCAAATCGGGCAGCAGATCAGGGCGGCGATTTCCACCATTGCCTTCAAGGTGCCGGGGCCTGTCAGACTTGCCGGTCATTCAGCCGGGGGGCATCTGGTGGCGCGCTCCGCAGTGCCGACGCCTGGCGCACGCTGGCAGGACCGGCTGGAAAAGGTGGTGCCGATCTCGCCCGTCGCTGATCTTGCGCCCTTGATGAACACCACGATGAACCGTGATTTGCAGATCGACGCGGCAGAGGCTGCTGCTGAAAGCCCGGTCCATCTGCCCGCCCCCAAAGCGCCCGTGACCGTCTGGGTCGGTGCGGATGAGCGGCCTGTCTTTCTGGAACAGGCGCAGGCGCTGACCGATGCATGGGGCTGCGCGCAGATCATTGATCAGGGTCGTCACCATTTCGACGTCATCGCAGGTCTGGCCGACCCCGCCTCAACGCTGACAGCGACCGTTCTGGATGGGCAACATACTGTTCAATAAGCGGCTTGACTGCTCTGTTAGCTGGACCGCAATCATTTTCAGCCATATACAGTTTCGCAACAGAAACGGAACGCCGCCCGCGCGGCGATACATGTGGTGCTGAAATGAGTCTGAAACGTACAACTTTGATGATCCTTGCCGCCGGCGCTTTGGTTGCCTGCGAGCGGAGTGGTGATGACAACTCTGTCACCGATGGCGGGCTTGATGGCGGCCTTTTGCGGGACGGCGTGGCCAACGTCTGGGTGGATCCTGATGGCTGCCAGCACTGGTACATTGATGACGGGCTTGAAGGGTACATGACACCGCGCATTGACCGCAATGGCAAACCACGTTGCCAGGACACCCGCGGTGAGATCATCCTCAAAGACGGTTCGCGCATCCCGGCAGAGCAAGAGCCGCAAACCTTCTGAAGATCTCCTTTTGCGGAAAGAATCGCCAAAGGCACCCGTTTCGGGTGCCGTTTTGCTATCGCATGGGGGTAAAGGTCGCGTCCGTCATGCTGCAATCACGGATGACATCGGCCCCGCAGTCCCGAAATTCCAGATCGCGTGTCATACAGATGCGTGCCTCCTGAATATAGCCCTGCTTGCAGGTGATCGTGATCTGATCGGCAGACAGTTCAGCATTGTCGCGCAAGAACGCCTCTTCAATCAGGCTGGCGGGCAGGGTGACCGTGCGGTCCAGATCACGCAGAACGGCAGGACGGGTGACGCGGGCATAAGCCTCGCGCGACAGGGCATAGTAGTCGTCAGATGACAGGCCTGAGCAGACACCATGTTTGCGCCACTGGTGCCACGCCAGACCGGATGTGCCCATGATATCGGCCATCGCTGCCGTATCGCTGCGGCTGGGCGGGCGCATCGCGCTTTGGCAATCGGCCGGGTAGCCGCGCTCGTACTGGGGCCAGAGCCCATGCAGAATCCAGCCGTGGTCATTGGCCGGATCGCATTGCGGGGAATTGCGCGCATCGCCTTCCAGCGCGCACCAATTGGCGGACCACGACAGCGACAGCACATAGTAATCGAACACGCCGGCGCTGTCCTGCGCATGGATCGGGGTGGCCCACAGGGCCAGAACGGCAAGCAAACGACGCATTTTGATCTTTCCTCTCGTGTCAGGGATCACTATATAGCCTGCAAGTTCCCCGACAATGCGAACCCGGCTGCCACCGCAGTCTGCCCAGATCAAGGGCGCGGGAAAGGCTTGTCCGATGATAAGATGGAGATGACAGATGTCCGAGAAACCAATCATGGCCAAAGCCACCGCTGTCTGGCTGTGCGACAATACCACACTGACCTTCAAGCAGATCGCTGATTTCTGCGGCTTTCACGAATTGGAAGTGCAGGGGATCGCTGATGGCGATGTGGCCGTAGGTGTCAAAGGGTTTGACCCGATTGCCAACAACCAGTTGACACAGGAAGAGATCGACAAGGCAGAGGCCGATCCGGCCCACAAGCTGAAGCTGAAATTCTACGCCGCTGCCGCAGGCGAGGAAAAGCGCCGTGGCCCGCGCTATACCCCGCTGTCCAAACGGCAGGACCGGCCTGCGTCGATTTACTGGCTGGTGAAATTCCACCCCGAACTGACCGATGGTCAGATTTCCAAACTGGTGGGCACCACCAAACCGACCATTCAGGCGATCCGCGAACGGACCCACTGGAACATCAACAACCTGGAGCCGATTGACCCGGTCGCCCTTGGCCTTTGCAAGCAGTCCGAACTGGACGCCGCCGTGCAGAAAGCCAACGCCAAGAAGGCGAAAGAAGGCGACGTGATGTCCGATGACGAGCGGCGCAAACTGGTCAGCACCGAACAATCGCTTGGCATGCCTGCTGAACCCAAGATGCCAGCCGCGATGGCCGGGCTTGAAACCTTCAGCCTGTCAGACCCGCGTGACGAGGAAGAGGAAGAAGATACACGCGACGTCTCGGATGCCGAAAGCTTCTTTAACCTGCCCGATGACGATGCAGGTGAAGACGACAAAGACTAAGTCGCAGGTTTGATGACAGTCAAAAAGGCGCCCGGGCGGGCGCCTTTTTTGCGTTCAGGCGGGGCGGCGTGCCACCACGAACCAAGGTGATTTGCTCTTGCCGAAATGAGTTCCCTCGACCACTTCAAACCCGGCCCGGCGAAATGCCTTTTCCAGTCCGTCGCGGTCAAAGATCAGCACA
>JAHDGO010000169.1:1426-5242 GCA_020627605.1 Yoonia sp. | reverse complement strand
CACGCCTGAAGACGAACGTGCGGCAGAATTCGTGTCTGTTACCCTGGCAGATACTGAAGACGTCTGGACCGATATCTTCAACCGGCAGGTGGGGCAGCCCTACAATCCGCCGACATTGGTCTTGTTCAAGGGCGCGACGCAGTCCGCCTGCGGCGGTGCATCAGCCGCAACCGGGCCGTTCTACTGCCCGCCAGAGCGTAAGGCCTATCTTGATACCTCTTTCTTCGTAACGCTGGATCAGCGCCTTGGCGCGTCAGGTGATTTTGCGGCGGCCTACGTCGTCGCGCATGAAGTGGCCCACCACGTCCAGAATGAGCTGGGGATCCTGGGGCAAGTCAATCAGATGCGCGCACAGATGAGCGAGCGTGATTCAAACGCCATGTCCGTGCGGGTCGAACTGCAGGCCGATTGCATGTCCGGCATCTGGACACGGGCCGTACAGGAAAAATTCGGCACATTGGAACGTGGCGACATTGCCGAGGCGATGAATGCGGCCGCCCAGATCGGTGATGATACGCTGCAGCGCAATGCTGGCGGGGTCGTGCGCCCACATACATTCACCCACGGCACGAGCGAACAGCGCCAGCGCTGGTTCCAGCGTGGATTGGAAAGCGGCAACCTGGCGGATTGCGATACATTTTCCACCAACCAGTTGTGAGAAATCACAATTGACGGCATCGTGCCTGCGCTTTAGACGATGCGCACTGGCCGATGTGGCGGAATGGTAGACGCAGGGGATTCAAAATCCCCCGATGGCAACATCGTGAGAGTTCGAGTCTCTCCATCGGCACCAGTACACCCCGAATTGTTGACGTAACGTCACGCATCTTGCTTAGGCAGACTGTCGCAAAATACATGAAATCAGCCTGTTTTGGCCACAATCCGGGCAAAGACGTCAGTCATCTTGCCCAAAAGATGCGCTGACCGAAAAAGGACTTGCGAAGGGCCGATATTCCTTCACATGTTTGGGGCAGCAACAAAAGAAGGCAGTCCCGTTTAAACATTGATCATGCTTGGTTATTTCGAAACCTTTGCAGGCGATGTTGGTATTTGGTGATGTGCGCCGCATGTGGGGACATGCAGGGGCACAGGTAAGGTAAAGCAGGCGGGAACGTCTGGATTTGGGGATATGATGGCGAGATACAGGCCTCATCAGTCGCCTGCGGACGGCGGCGACACAGACATATCTGATGCATCGGTGGCGCGTGCGCCGCGGCAAGAGGCGATTGTCGCCTGTTTCACCGCTGGAACTGTCATTGCGACCCCACGTGGTGAGGTTGCGGTCGAAAAGCTGCAGGTCGGCGACCGCGTGATGACCCGTGACAACGGCATCCAGACGATCACATGGGCTGGCAACAAGCGGGTCAACAACAACGCCATGCGACGCAGCCCGGAATTGCGCCCCATCCTGATCAATGCCGGGGCCTTGGGCAACGGCCTGCCAGAGACGGATTTGCGTGTATCACCCACCCACCGCGTGCTGATCACATCCGACCTCGCGCAAGAGCATTTTGGCGAAAGCGAGGTTCTGGTCGCGGCGAAACATATGCTGGCGATGGACGGTGTCGAAATCGCCAATGTCGCCTATGAAACATACTATCATTTCATGTGCACCAACCACGAGGTTGTTTTGTCAAACGGGGCCTGGACCGAAAGTTTCCAGCCCGGTGACTACTCGCTGCAAGGCGTCGATGACGACCAGCGTCGAGAGTTGCTGACCCTCTTCCCCGAACTTGCGACAGAGAAGGGCCTCAATGCCTATACCTCTGCCCGGCGTGTTTTGCGGCGTAACGAAGCTAGCCTTCTGTTGGCAGGTTAGCGGCGCGCCATTCCATCCAATCTTCTGGCGTATCCAGATCGCGGCGCGCGACCTGATCGGGCAATGGGACAAGCAGGGTTTGTTCGCGTAGCGGATTGACCAGCGTTTCACCCCCATGATCACCTTCCAGCAACGCAAACTGCGGTCTGAGGCTGCTGTCGAAGATGATGGGATGGCCGGGCTTGCCGTCTGCGGTGGCACCCCGCCAGATCAGGTGATCCGGCTGCGATTGATAGGCCGCATGGACGGCCCGCAAGTGGGGCGTGCCCATTGCGACAAGGTCCCCCAAAACCACCATAAAGGCCGGACAATCAGGCAATTGTGCAACCGCCTCTCGCAAGGTTGCTGACATGCCTTCAGCGGCGGCATCAATGATCAACGCCACTGCATCCAGACCATCGAGTGATGCCTGCCGCGCTTCTGCACTGGGGGGCAGGGCAACAAATACCGGCCCGCCAAGTGGCAGCGCCATTTGCACCTGTTTGCGCAGCAGCGAGACGCCACCAACATCCTCCAGCAGTTTGTCCGACCCGCGCATCCGGCTGGACTGCCCCGCGGCAAGGATTAGGATCGGTATCATCCGCGCATCGCCTGGCCGTCGGGATCAAACAGCGGGGTTGTCAGACGCCGGGCCGGGCGCAGTTGCCCCATGATCTCGATCTCGACCTCTAAATCGTCAGTGACCATCGCACGCGGGACAAGCGCCATCGCGACCGATGTCTGCGCGTGGTGCGCGTAACCGCCAGACGTGCAGAAGCCCACAACTGCGCCATCAATGAAAACAGGCTCGTATCCCACCACGTCAGAATCTATCGCGTCAACGGCAAAACTGACCAGCATCCGTTCAGGCGGTATGGCGCGTTCAGCCTCTGCCGCGGCGCGCCCGATAAAGTCCGTGTTCTTGGCAAAGCTGATGAACCGGTCCATGCCGGTTTCAGCGGCGGTGTAATCAGGCGAAAATTCTGACAGCCAGGACCCAAAGAATTTTTCCAGCCGCAGCGACATCATGGCCCGCATGCCAAAGGGCGTGATCCCCAGCGGCTGACCGGCATTCCAAAGGGTCCACCACAATTGCCGCTGGTCCATGGCGTCGCAATAAATTTCAAACCCCAGATCGCCGGTATAGCTGACCCGTTGCACGATGCAGGCGACCTGGCCAACGGTCATCTGGCGTACGTCCATGAATGCCATATCGGCCACATCTGCCCGCGTTGTTTTCTCCAAAACGGCGCGTGATTGCGGGCCTGCGATCTGAAAGCCCGTCCGCCGGTCAGAGATATTCTCGATTGTCACATCTTCGGCGGAATTCATTGCGAACCAGCGTTGATGGATCGCCTGCGCACCATAGCTGGCGGTGATCTGAAACGTCGTCTCAGTCAGGCAGGAGATCGTGAAATCGCCCCAAAGCCGACCCTTGGGCGACAACATGGGCGTCAGCGACATGCGCCCGGGTTTGGGAATGCGTCCGGCCAAGATCCGGTCAAGCCAAGCCCGTGCGCCGGTGCCTGTTACGCTGAACTTGCCGAAATTCTGCACCTCATTGATGCCGACGCCTTGCCGGACTGCCGCAACTTCGCGCGCTGTCGCGGCGAAGGCATCAGACCGGCGGAAGGTCGGTGTTTCAAATGTTGGCTCATCCCCTTGTGCAAAGTAATTGGGCACCTCCAGACCAAACTGATGGCCCCAGACCGCGCCGAGATCGCTGAAGATATCATACATCGGCGTCGTGCGATGCGGGCGCGCGGCTGGCAATTCCTCATTGGGGTAGCTGACAGAGAAACGGCGTTGATAATTCTCAACCACTTTGGGGCGGGTATAGCCGGGGGTGATCCAGCTGCCATAGCGGGCGATATCCATCGCGGTCACGTCACGTTCGCATTCACCCTCAACCATCCACTGCGCCAGCATCAGGCCAACGCCGCCGCCTTGGCTGAACCCGGCCATGACACCGCAGGCCGACCAAGAATTGCGCAGCCCCGGCACCGGCCCGACCAGCG
>JAHDGO010000169.1:0-1416 GCA_020627605.1 Yoonia sp. | reverse complement strand
GGGTTGCCATCAGGCGCAAATGTAAAGGGGCCGTGGATCACGGATTTGACGCCGGCACGCTCCAGTATCGGGAAGCGGGTGTAGGCAAAGGCGATGGAATCCGCGATCTTGTCCAGATCGTCCGGCAGCAGTTCGTGGCCAAAGTTCCATGGCGTGCCGTCGACCGCCCATGGCCTGCAGGGTTGTTCGTAAAACCCGATGCACAGGCCGCGCCCTTCCTGCCGCAGATAGCTTTCACCGGCGGGGTCCATCACATGGGGGTGTTCGCTGTCGCGCTCGTAGATTTCGGGCAGGGCGTCGGTGACGATATACTGGTGTTCCATCGGGTGCAGCGGGGCATAGGACCCGGCCATTGCCGCAACCTCGCGCGCCCAAAGTCCTGCGGCATTCACCACATGTTCGGCGTGGATCGTACCCTTGTCAGTCACCACATCCCATGTGCCATCAGGGCGGGGGTTGGTTTCAACAACCTTGGTGTGCAGCGCAATCGTGGCACCCGCCATCCGCGCCGCCTTGGCATAGGCGTGGGTCGTACCGGATGGGTCAAGATGCCCGTCAAGCGGGTCATAAAGCCCGGCGACAATCCCATCGAGGTTGGTGATCGGGGCGATCTTGGCGATCTCTTCGGGGCCCACGATCTCGGTCTCCAGCCCCATGTAGCGGTGCTTGGCCCGTTCCGCGACCAGCATGTCAAACCGGTCCTGATTATCGGCAAGTGTGACACCGCCCACGTGATGCAGACCGCAGGACATGCCGGTGATCTCTTCCAGCTCGCGGTAAAGCTTGATAGTATAGCCCTGCAGCGCGGCCATATTCGTATCGCCGTTAAGCGTGTGAAACCCGCCAGCCGCATGCCAGGTAGAGCCTGACGTCAGTTCCGAGCGTTCCAGCAGCATCACGTCCGACCAACCCAGCTTTGTCAGGTGATAGAGGACCGAACAGCCAACAACACCGCCCCCGATAACAACAACGCGACTGGTGGTTTTCATGGGCCTGTCTCCAAACTGTTTGAGGCAATATGGCAGGCGATTTTTCAAAGGCCGTATCGAATACGACACCAGATGTCGCCCGTTGGCAATTCCCGGCGCTGTGCATTTTCAAGGGTAGGGCAACTGCAATGGAAAGGTTTCACATGCGCACCCATGCTCAGGCCGTCGTCATCGGGGGCGGCGTTATCGGCTGCTCTATCCTGTATCATCTCGCGAAAATGGGATGGTCAGATGTCGTTCTGCTTGAACGGGATGAGCTGACGTCGGGTTCTACATGGCACGCGGCCGCGAACATTCACGGGCTGCATGACAGCACCAATATCAGCCGGATTCAGCACTATACGATGAACCTCTATAACGCGCTGGAAGAGGAAACAGGCCAGTCTTGTGGCGTCTTCCAGCCCGGCTCGCTTTACCTTGCGCAGAC
>JAHDGO010000168.1:4015-5245 GCA_020627605.1 Yoonia sp. | reverse complement strand
CCGCTTCCTGAATGCCATTGAGGTAGGTGCAAAGTTTCTCGATGGTATCAAGGTACCTGATCGACGCTCGAACACCCGCATCAGCCCTTCCTCATGCGGGCGGGCGTGGCTTTCAAAACTGGCGGCGACGGCCTTTTTGATTTCCTGCGCGCTGAACACCTCATGCTGGCCCACGGGAATATCGTGGTTCTTGCCCATCAAGAGGTAGAGAATATCGATATAATCGTCGCGCGTCTGTGGCCCATCCACCAGAAAGCGCGCACCGGCCCGCTGACGCAGGGCATCATCGACGTTTTCAGGATAGTTGGAGAACATCCCAAAGGTGCAGTTGCCGCGTACCACCGTATTTGCCCCGGCAAAGCTTTCCATCAGCACGGCGGTAATCTCCAGCTGGCCCGCTGACGACTGCCTGTCGCCGCGCTTGCCCGCCAATTGGTCGATATCGTCGATGGTGCCGAACCCGATCACATGCGGATCAAGCACATTGTTGATGAAGGCCTTGGCGTTCTGTCCAGACTTGCCCTGATAGCTGTCGATATTGTCGGTCGACAGGTTCTGATAGCGAAAGGGGTAGCCTGCGGTCTGGCAATAGTCGTTGATCAGCCCCGCCATCATCTGGATCAGGGTCGTCTTGCCTGTCCCCGGCTTACCATCCCCCATGAATGTAAAGATGAACCCGCCCAGTTCGGCAAAAGGGTTCAACCGCCGGTCGAAATCATAGGCCATCAGCATCTTGCTGAGCTTCATCGCCTGATATTTGGCGATATGGTTACCCACAACCTCATTTGGTTTCTTGAAGGTCATGGTCAGGCTGCTGCCCTTGGCCTTGCGCGCGGGGGTAAAGCCGTCGATCGTGAAATCGTCGGCCTCAACCCGCCATGAGGCATCGTTGAAGGCAGCAAGCCGGTCAGATGTGCTGGCGCCCATGACCCCGAGGGCGGCCGGGTAGCCGTACGTCCAGCCGAGCTCCGGCATGTTCCACGGCGAGGCGTCGGGGTCGAAGTTCATGCCGTACAGCCCTGCGATGAAGCTGAGCGGAATGAAGATCGTGGCGATCATCGTCGCCTCATCCTTGGCAAACTGGCCCAGCTTCTGGTCCAGCTCCCAGATTGCGCCGTGGATGGCGAGCGGTGCGTTGTCGGTCAGCACCTCATCCACACCACCGACATCGACACTGGTTTCGCCCGCCTGTGCGGAAAGCAGAAAGGACGTGGCATTGGCGACGGTCTA
>JAHDGO010000168.1:0-4005 GCA_020627605.1 Yoonia sp. | reverse complement strand
AGTGCGACAAGCGATTCAGCGGTGAGGAACTCGGAAAATTCGACCGACCGTTCCTGCGGCAGGCGCCCCTCAAGGTTGACGCGCTTCAGTTCGGTCAGCGCGGTCAGATCCGCAAACGCATCCGCGACCGTCAGCGCAATAGCCACCGCACGGCGCAGCGCATGGGCAACAGCCGCCTGCGCAGGGGATGTCAGCGGATCATCGTCATCTGTTTCCGCAATCCGGTCCAGCAACCGCACCCCGCCAGAGGGCGCCGTCGTCCGGGTCAAAAGCCCCGGTGTGGTCGACCGGAACCGCCGCCGGGTGGCGGGCACGTCAGGGGATTTCTCTGGCGCTTCCAGCGACAGCCGCGCCTTGGCGATGCGCGGGCTGTGATCCAGCCGCATCAGCATTTCCGCTGCCGGGCCATAGTGTTTGCGGATCTCGTCTTCCCGCAGTTCCATCTGATCACTTGATTGGCTCATCACCGCTCCTCATCATCTTGCCCTGAAAACTCCCGCCGGAGGCTCCAATGCGTTCAACCTTTTGCCGCCCTAACGGTAGCTCAGCACGCGCCCGCCATCGCTGACCACAAATTTGCGGACCTCACGAAACCCCGGCGGATTGCGCTCTGCAAGCGCCTGATAGGGGCGTTCGGGCATGATCAACGCGCGTTGCATCCGGCTGGCCCCGGTTTCGCCACTGCCACCGGCAAAGGGGTCCAGCGCGAAAATCTGCCGCTCCACACTGCCAAACCAGCCGGATTTGACCTGCTCGACCCGTTCAGAGATCAGCTCTTCCTCGGTCCAGACCAGCGCCCAGTCTTCGCCAATGGGCGCGTTGGCCGCCTTGAGCACTTCACGCAGCGGACCGGACTGCTGCGTAAAGGCGTTGCTGTACATTGGCCCCACGTGAAACCGGCGCAGGCGCACCGGGTGCAGATCGTCAAAATCTTCGTCGAACCCCTTGGCGATGGTCAACAGCTTCAGATGCGCCAGGGACTGCGCCATCAGATGTGCCTGCGCCTCTGGCCAGCGACGCTCGTCCTTGGGCAGGCCGGTGCGGCCTGTGTCCGTCAGTTCCATCAGATAGATCGTGGGGAGGTTGATCTGGCTGTCATAGACCGCCCAATGCACCAGAAACCGCCGCCGGTCGCCGTCATTGCCCAGCCACAGACACTGCGGATCATTGCGCGCCCAGAACTGATCACCCCGCGCCAGCTCTTCATAGTAAAGCCGCTGTGACAGCGCGAATTGCAGCTTGGTCGGGATCGTCTGTTCAGACAGGATCACCCGGACCATCTGGTCCTTCAGGTCCTCGGTCGCCGGCATGGAGGCCAGATGCCTCTCTGCCTGCTGCGCGTCATTCGCCATCTCGAGCAGTTCCTGATAAACAGGAAAGCCGCTTTCCACCCGGTCGAACGTCAGCTTGCCAGCATGATCGTAACGCCCGGCAAAATGATACTTGTGCGCCAATGCGGTGAAGGTCCAGTTGAGGCCGACGAGGTATCGCGCCATGACCTCAATTTCTTTGCGGTCAAAACGGCCCTCGGCCTCCATCGTCGCCGCGACCTTCGTCAGATAGCCGGTGATCTTGGCGAACTTGTCGAAATACCGGCGCGTGACGCGGGTATCCTCGAGCTTCATATGGTCGGCCTGGAGGTTGGACGCAGACATTTTTCTTCACCCGCCCCGGACGTGATCCGGGGCCTCATCAGCAGCTTGAAACAGTGGTCCCGGATCAAGTCCGGGACGCTGGCTGATCAAGACTCCGCCCCATAGGCATTGCTGTCGTGCTTCTTCACGATCTCCTGGAAACGCCGGACGAAACGCTCATCGGCTTTCGCCTTCTGCTCCAGTACCTCGCGGGCAAACACCATGTGGTCGTCATGGGCTTCCAGCATGTCGGCCATACGCGCGTTGGTGGCCGAACCGATGGCGGCCATGGCGGTCTGTGCCTCTTGGTCGGTCTGCACGCCGATTTCGTTGATGCGGTGGGCGACGTCCTGTTGCTGGGCGGTCTTCAAGGACTTCGACAGGGCATCGTAGAGCACGACGCGCTGTTTGGTATCGGTCTGCAACTTGTTGATCAGGACCATCTGGGTCGCCGCCTGGTTCTGCAGGCTGTCGATCCAGGTTTTGCCCTTTTCGATATAGCGTTCCAGCGTCTGGGACTTGGCCAGTTGCACCTGTTCGGCCTGTACCAGCTCGTTGTATTTGGCATTCAGCGCGGCGAGTTCCGTTTCCAGCTTGGTCCGCGCGGCGGCGTCCTGCTCAACGGAAATCTTGTTTTCCAACTCGATGATCTGCGGGTCCATGCCAAGGATTTCGGCGCGGGTCGCCTCCAGCGTGCCGACGGTTGTCTCACGTTCTTCCAGCGTGGACGACAGGTTCTTTTCGACGCTTGTCTTCTGCTCGTTCAGCACATTCAACTGCCCTTCCAGCAGTTTCATGATCACGTCGGATTTGCTGATCAGATCCTGCAGCTTGTCGTCAATTGATGCGGTGCGCATCCGTTCCTGCCGCATGCTGTCGGCCTTGGCCTTGGAGAAAAAGCCGATCAGGCTTTCCATGCCGGTCTTGTTGCGCATCTCGTCGAAGTCTTTGGAAAACGCGGATGTGACGTCATCAAGCCCCATGATCAGTTCGGCGATATTCGCGTTCATCAGCTCTGTATGCGCGTGCACGTCCTCGAGTGAGGCGTTTTCGATATCGACAGAAATATCGGTGCCGTCCGCCATTTTCTGACGTGCCACCTCAATCCGGCTGGTCATTTCAGCGATCTTGCTTTGCGCCGCCGCCACCTGGGCCTGTGATTCCTGAATCTGGGTCTCAAAATTCGCCATATGCTGTCCCTTTTTTGTTATGCGCTACCAGTTATGTAAGTATCACTGCCGCATTTTACAATTTATGGGCGTGCCAAAGGGCGCCCTGTCAGGCGAGAGTCTTACCGCAGAAACGGGCAAAAGAAAGGCTTATGCGTCAGCGAAGTCGTCAAAAACGGGCGGACGATCCAGCGCTTCGGCCTCTGGCCCCAACAGCTCTTCTGGTGAGATGATCTTGGGCGGCAGTTCGATGCCACGGCCAAAATACTCCGGGTCGACCCGCAGGCTTTCTGCCTCTGACCGGATCACGACCTTCATCGGCGTCTGGATCTGATCATAAAGATGGATGATGTCCTGATTGAACATGCGGATACACCCGGCAGAGCCGGAGTTGCCGATGGATTCCAGATCATTCGTCCCGTGAATGCGGTAGAAGGTATCGCGCCCGCCGCGATAGAGGTAAAGCGCCCGCGCGCCCAGCGGGCTGCGCAGACCGCCGGGGATGCCTCCAGCGAAGGGGCCGTAGACCTCTGGCTCTGTGCGCAGCATATTTTGTGTGGGTGTCCAGCCGGGCCATTTGCGTTTCAGCCGCATTGTCGTGGTGCCACGGATAGAACGGCCCTGCCGCCCGACGCCCACAGGATAACGGGTCGTCGTGCCATCGGCCCGCACGTGATAAAGGAACTTGGCATAGGGATCGACATCCAGCGTGTTTGGCCCCTGTTCGCCGTTGTAGATACCTGACATGCGCCGGTTGACCCCCTGCAGGTAGAGCGAGGGGATGCCCGGCAGGGTGTAACCTGCATCTTCAATGGGCCCATAGCCGTCCATGAAATTTTCCATGCGCTGAATGGGAATTTCCTGCGATGGCACCCGTGGCGCGCAGGCCGCAGCCGTGCTGGCCAGCGCCATGGCCCCGAAAGAACGACGTGTCAGAGAAGTCAGATCAGACATGTTAGCATCCTGTTATTCACGGGGTCCCTGATAACACCCTGATTAGGGGGGACAACACACCCCACCGGCAAGAAATCGCGCGAACGCACCGAATTGTGACAATGCAACGGCTCTGCCGCAGGATAGTTCCGAGAATGTAGCTTTCAAGCGAGGGTTGGCCCCAGCGCGATCCCTTTGAGGATTTCTGCTGCCGCCATCGGCTTTTTGCCGGGGCGTTGTGCCGCCGTCACCTCGACCGCGCCGTCGCC
>JAHDGO010000167.1 GCA_020627605.1 Yoonia sp. | reverse complement strand
GGTCAGCACGATTTGCTGGCTTGGCAGATGTTCAAAACCCGCTGCATCCAGACGGGCGCGCACTTCTTCCAGAATCTCCTCGACCCGTGGCCGCATGATCCCGATCAGTTCTGCCCGGCTGACGGTGCGACGGTCATGCTCCCAGTCGCCAGTGTCGCCGCCGATCTCGATCATCTCGCGGTCGTCCATGCCCGTGGCGACAACACCGCCATAGAATGTCTTGATCCGTTCCGCCGCAGCGGCAGGGATTTGCAGCCCCATGGAAATGTCAGAGGTCACATGTTCCCCGCCCATGCGGACGCTGTCGGCGTAGATCATATGCTTTTTCATGAAAACAGACAGGCCGGTCGTGCCACCGCCAAGGTCGATGCAAGCCGCGCCCAGCTCTTGTTCGTCCTCGACCAGTGTTGACATGCCAGAAACATAGGCCGACGACGCAATCCCGGCGAGTTCCAGATCACAGCGTTTGATGCAGTAGAAAATGTTCTGAATGGCCGAAGCGTCGACCGTCAGCATATGCATGTCAGTGGTCAGGAGATTGCCGATCTGGCCACGCGGATCAGCCAGACCAGAGCGGTGATCGAGTGCGAAATTCACAGGTTGCGCGTGCAGCACCTCGCGGTCTGCGCCGTAGTCCGGCACATCGCAAGAGGCCATGACCTGACTGATATCCTGCTCTGTCACGATGCCGCCAGAGACATCCAATTGCCCATCCAGCCCGTAGGACCGCGGGCGCGCGCCAGACAGGCAGGCGATCACATGATCGACGCGGACGTTGGCCATTTTCTGTGCGGCCTGCATGGCCGTGCGGATGGCGCGTTCGGTTTCCTGCATGGCGTCAACCTCGCCAAAGCGTACGCCGCGCGACCGCGTCGTGGCCGCACCGATCACACGGAACTGCGACTGGCCCGCCATGGACCCGACGCCATCGGCGCTGCGGAACTGTTCCGGGCCGTCAAAGCGCAGGATCAGGCTGGCAATCTTGGAGGTGCCGACGTCCAGAACGGCCACCACCCCGCGCTGCATCGCCGCCTTGCGCATTTGCCGCATCGCCCTTTGGCTGTCGTATAGGTCGCCCATCAGTTCCCACCCTCATCATTATTATTCACTGGCGCATTGGTGCGGCGCAGTGCCGTCGCAGCCTCTTCGTTCATCCGCAGCGTTGGTCGGCCCATGTTGCGCATATCGACAATGACGACATCGCGGCTCAACATGTCCTGCGCAGCATCAAGTGCGATCACCCGGTCGAGGGCGGCAACAGCGCCTTCGGAGGGCAACATGATGCGCTGATCACGATCAAGGACCATATCCCAGCGCCGCTCTCCCATCCTGACAAGGCCACGCACGCGATCCTGCAAGGGACCGGCGGCCTGAAACAGGCCAAGCGCCTCTGCGATATGGGCCCCTGCCCCATCACCGGCGATCAATGGCAAATCGGCCCGATTGGCGCGCGCCGCGATCACGCCGGACTGCACACCATCCGCATCGATCAGACGCAAGACACCCTGATCGCGCCAGAGGGCGGCTGGCACACGTGGTGTCAGCGCCACCTCCAGCGTGCCCGCCTGCCCGACACGGACACTGGCGGATTGAATGGGATCAAGCGCCTCGATCTCGGCGCGGATCTTTTCCAGATCAAGGTCGAAGGAAGAGATCGGGAATGACGTGGGCAACAGCGGCGCCACCCCGGCAACGATGCTCAGATCGGCCCCCGTGACGTTCATCGTGCGCACCATGAATTGCGGGCGCTGCTGGAATTCCTGCTTTGTTGCTGCGATAGTCGCTGCAAGCGCTGTCCGATTTTCCGCCTTCGAATACCATGACCCGGCAATCGCCATGATCAGCAGGATCGGCACGCCGATGCGCACCGTGGCGCGAAACCCCGGCGTCAGCATCAGCCGCTGATAGCGGTAGCCCATGCGCGATGGTGCGGGATCGCGGGGTGCGGCGTCAGGTGCCGTGCGGCGGATCAGCGATCGCATGATGCGTCCTCCACCAGCCAGCGACACAACTCCGGGAATGTGACGCCCACGTGTGCGGCCTGTTCAGGGGCCAGCGACGTGGGCGTCATACCGGGCTGGGTATTGGTTTCAAGCAGGATCAGACCGGCAAGACCGCGCGCCTCATCCCAACGGAAATCGGTGCGGGAAATGCCACGGCAGCCAAGCACCTGATGGGCGCGCAAAGCGTAATCCATGCAAGCATCGAATATATCGGAAGGCACATCAGCTGGCAGCACATGATGCGATCCGCCGGGCGCATATTTGGCGTGATAGTCATACCAGCCATCGGTGATGATATCCGTCACCGTCAGGGCACGGTCGCCCATGACTGTTGTCGTCAGCTCGCGTCCGGGCGCAAAGGTTTCGACCATCACCTGCGCGGGCATATCATCAGCCAACTGTGGCGGGCCATTGCTGCCATCCGGCACAATGTAGATCCCCACGCTGGAGCCTTCGTTGTAGGGCTTCACCACATAAGGCGGCGCCATGACGTGATCCGCACGAACGTCATCGGCATCCGCGATCAGACTGGCCACGACGGGCAGCCCGGCAGCGCGGTAGATATCCTTGGTACGCTCCTTGTCCATGGCAAGCGCAGAAGCCATGACACCGGAGTGGGTATAGGGGATGCGCAGCCATTCCAGCAGGCCCTGCACAACGCCATCCTCGCCCCACCGGCCATGCAATGCGTTAAAGACAACATCCGGGGCAATCTCTGTCAGACGCGCAGCAAGGTCGCGGCCAGCATCGACCTCGATCACTTCGCATTCTGCTGCCCGCAAAGCCGCCGCACACTCACGACCCGAACTGAGCGAGACCTCTCGCTCTGCCGATGGGCCGCCCATCAGAACAACAACTTTCGGGTTTGCCCTGCTCGACATACCCTACCGCCTTTTCGCGGGCCTTTTTGCGGCCCGTCACTTTTTGGTGGTCCTTGCCTTGGACCGTGGCCATTTGGCCTTTATTTTGCGGTGTCTTCGCCAGTCCGGCGACCGACCCGCATGATTTCCCACTGTAGATCAATCCCTTGGGTAGCGTAAACCTTTTTCCGCACCGCTTCGCCCAAATCCTCCAGGTCGGCGGCGGTGGCCCCACCAGCATTTGTCAGGAAATTCGAATGTTTGGTGTTCATGACCGCACCACCGATGGTCGCGCCGCGCATGTCGGCATTGTCGATCACCTTCCACGCTTTCAGGTCATGAACGTCATCGGCGCGGCCGGTCGAGGACAAGCCGGCGGGATTGCGAAAGGTCGATCCTGCGGTGCGATCCTTGGTGGGCTGGGTGTCATCGCGCTTTTGCAGCTGCTCCGCCATGCGCGCGGCCAGGGCGTCAGCATCACCTTTCGGGGGTGCCATTCTGGCAGAAACAATCACTGCCCCATCGGGCAACACGCTGTTGCGATAGCTTAGGTTCAGCGCGTCAGGCGCAACTGTCACCACGGTCCCGTCCCGCTGCACATAGGTCACCGCCGCAAGCACATCAGCCATGTAAGCACCGTAGCAGCCAGCATTCATGCGCACCGCACCACCGATGGTGCCGGGAATGGTCCGCAAGAAGGTCAGGTCCAACCCCGCCTCAGCCGCCTTGCGCGCCACATGGGCATCAAGTGCGGCGGCCCCTGCCGTCACTTGACCATCGGCAATGTCAATCCCGTTGAACCCCCGCCCCAGACGGATCACCACGCCGGGAATGCCGCCATCCCTGACGATCAGATTGCTGCCAACACCCATGGGAAATACCGAAACGGCAGGATCAAGGGCCGCAAGGAAAGCTGAAAGGTCGTCCAGATCGGCGGGCTGAAACAGCACATCCGCAGGGCCACCAACCCGCATCCATGTCAAATCGGCCAATGGCCGGTCTGGTGTCAGTGTTCCGCGCACCTGCGGAAGCTCATTCAATGTCTGCATTGTTCCGCTTCATCGCACCGGTTAATCCGCCAATCAGGCCACCGAGTGCAAGCGGTGCGCTGATCCCCACCGCGGCGAAAAAGTACACAAGCACATCCCAGCCGGGCGCGTTGTGCATCCCAAAAAATATGGCCCCTGTAAAGACGCCCCAACACCCCCAGAACCACCACAACCCCGCGGTCCGGGCATGCAAGCTGAAATAGTTGCAGACGCAAAGGCCCGCAACGAAGAAGAGGCTTGGCACACCAAATGAAATGATGGTTGCCATATCAGATCCTTTCGGATGGCTGCCCCACCGCCGGGTGGCGGGGCAGTTTTCGGGGGCTTACGCAGGTGTCGCGCCACCCTGCCGCACCCAGCCAATCACGCCGCCAACAAAGCTGCCGACACCTGATGGTGCAGCAAGACCGATCAGCGCTGCGACATAGGCCAGCGCATCCCATCCGGGGGCGTTGGCCGCGCCTGCAAACATCAGGCCGGTGAATGCAATCCAAAGCCCGGCGATCCAGCCCAGTGCCCGTTTGTTGCGGGCCTTGCCGCTGAAATAGCCAAGCAAACCAGAAATCAGGAACACCACAGCGGGAATTCCAAAAAGCAGAAATTCGTCTCCAGACATGAGTCGTCTCCATTTGTGAGCATTGTTCAACCAAATGCCATAAACATGAACGCCGTTCAAGTCTTTTCTTTTTGGAGATTAGACGCGCCGGTCGTCCTGCCGTCGCAAGAGCCAGCCCAGAAAGGTGCCAGCCGTGCTGCCAAGCAATGCTGGAACAAAACCAAGCAAGGCAAAACCGGTGGCCAGCATTGGATCAATCCCAATCGGCCGCCCGCTGGCAAACCACAGAATCGCCAACGCCCCACCAATCAGGGAATTGACGGTCAGAACCAGCCCGCTTTGCCCCTTGCGCATCGCCGCTGTCATCCAGACAAACGGTACACCAGCCGCAAACAGCATGATGGCAAAAACGACAATCTGTGCCATGTCAGTCCCCTTTCAGACGTCGCTGCAGCCACTTCCAGCCGTAGTAAACCGGCCAGCGCAGAACCAGACAACCCGCCATCAGGCCAACAAGCCCAACCCACAGACCATGCTGCCACGTCAGCCAGACCAGCAATGGCAGACCCACGGCAATCAAGACATAGGCGCGGCGCCAATGGCTGTTGTTCGACGGCAGCGCAGAGAGCACAAACGCAAGCACCACCCAAAGGCCGATGATCAGGTAAGGATCAAGCGCCCGTTCCGGCATTGCTTAGCCTGCTAACCGCGCAGGCAGCCCATTGGCCCAGGTGCTGATCGTCCCGGCCCCCAGACAGACGACCATATCACCCGGTTTGGCCTGTT
>JAHDGO010000166.1:4994-5264 GCA_020627605.1 Yoonia sp. | reverse complement strand
CCGATCTCCACCGCGGTCAGACCGACGCCGCCGGCGGCGCCCAGAACAAGCAGGGTTTCGCCCTTTTGCAGGTTGGCCCGCCGTGACAGTGCCAGATGCGACGTGCCATAGGCCACCATGAACCCGGCCGCTGTCGCGTCATCCATCGTGTCAGGCACCGCGCGACATAAGGCAGCTGGAAAAACCCCCATTTCGGCCATGCCGCCCTGGCCGCCAAAGACAGCGACGCGGGTTCCAACGGCGGGCGTGCTGACACCTTCACCTTGCGCC
>JAHDGO010000166.1:699-4984 GCA_020627605.1 Yoonia sp. | reverse complement strand
CATCCCCAGCGTGAACGGCGGGGTCGGCGTGTCCTGATAGGTGCCTTTGGCCATCAGCAAATCGGCAAAGTTCAGACCACAGGCCGCAACCTTGATCAGCACCTCGCCGGGGCCGGGGGAGGGCGTATCAACTGTCGTCAGATGGGGCGGAGCGTCGTGGTCGGTGACCTGAAATGCGTGCATATTGGCTGCGAATCCTTTGCGTTAGCCAGTTGTTTACCAAATGCGCGCTACCATGTCTGTGGGTGAAAACTGGGCAATCTTCACATAAATAGCCGTTAATGTTACGATGAACCTGTCTTTAAGGGCAGGTCTTGTGCTGCAACCGTTGCGTGTTCTGCTGTGGCGAGTCATGGACGATGAAACAACGCCATTGTGAAGCTCTGCTTTGTTCTGGTGATGAACGGATCTGACAGCGGCGCGTGACAACGCGACGCAGCCAGCCAGGATGAAGGAATTGAAAATGAAGCACCCTGTTGACGTCCATGTGGGCAAACGCATTCGCCATCGCCGTTGGATGAACGGCACGACGCAGCAACAACTGGCCGAGGCGGTGGGCATCAAGTTCCAGCAAATCCAGAAATATGAGACCGGCATGAACCGCGTCAGCGCCTCGCGGCTTTGGGATATCGCCAATGTTCTTGGGGTCGATGTTTCCTTTTTCTTTGAGGGGCTTGAGGCCGAAGGTTCAGGCAGTGCCGGACCCAACGATCTGCCCGGTGATATCCTGACAGACAAAGAAGCGCTGGAGCTTCTGCGCTCTTACTACGCGATCCCTGAAAACCAGCGCCGCCGCCTGTTCGATCTGGCCCGCGTGCTGAGTGAGGCCGCTTAGCCCACGACTTGACCTTTATGATGCGCGCAGGCTACCGCAGATGTGGCAGGCCCGCGCGCTAAAGGACAGGTGATGGCAATTGATCCCGCAAACCAGACCGCTTTGATCGCTGTGGCGCATGCATTGGCCGATGCCGCGCGTGCCCCGACGCTTGCCCATTTTCGCCAGTCCGACCTCGTCTCTGATAACAAGGATGCCGGCGGGTTTGATCCCGTCACGGTTGCCGACCGCAACGCTGAAAAGGCCATGCGCGATGTGCTGGCGCAGATGCGGCCTGATGACGCGATTTTGGGGGAAGAGTTTGGTGCGACACCCGGCACCACAGGGCTGACCTGGGTGCTGGATCCAATCGACGGCACACGCGGCTATATCAGCGGCACCCCGACATGGGGTGTGCTGATTGCGGTTGGTGACGCGGATGGTCCACAACTGGGGATCATTGATCAGCCGTTTATCGGCGAACGCTTTGTCGGTGGCTTTGGTGTGGCAGAGGTTGCAGGGCCGATGGGCATGACAGACCTGCGGTGCAGGCCCGCCCGTGCGCTGGCTGACGCCACCGTGCTGACCACATTTCCCGAAGTAGGCACGACGGAGGAAGGCCGCGCCTTTCACGCTGTCGCAGGTCAGGCGCGCCTGACCCGCTATGGCATGGATTGCTATGGCTACGCCCTTTTGGCAGCCGGGCAGGTCGATCTGGTGATCGAGGCCGGGCTGAACGCCTACGACATTCAGGCCCCGATCGCCGTGGTCGCGGCCGCAGGCGGGATCGTCACGGACTGGCATGGTGGCCCTGCCCATCACGGCGGACGCGCGCTGGCCGCTGCCAATGCCGCCATTCATGCCGAGGCGATGGCCATCCTGTCGGCGCAGTGTGATGCCTGAAACACTGATCAGGTCCGCTGACGTTATTGTCACCATGGATGACGATGGCGCCGCGTTGCGCAGCGCCGACATCCTGATCCGCGACGGTGTGATTGCAGAGATTGCGCCGCGCATTGATGCACCCGATGCGCAGGTTTTCGATGCGGCTGGCAAGATCGTCACGCCGGGTTTGGTCAACACCCACCATCATCTTTACCAGACCCTGACCCGTGCCGTGCCCGGCGCGCAGGACGCACTGCTGTTTGGCTGGTTGCAGCGGCTCTACCCGATCTGGGCGCGCTTTGGACCGGAAGAGATGTATGTCTCGACCCAGGTTGGTCTGGCGGAGCTTGCGCTGTCTGGCTGCACGCTGACTTCTGACCACCTGGACCCCCAATGGCGCGCGGCTGGATGACACCATCGCCGCCGCGCGGGAGGTCGGATTACGCTTTCACGCCACACGTGGCGCGATGAGCATCGGTGAGAGCGACGGCGGCCTGCCCCCCGATGCGCTGGTCGAGGATGAAACCGCGATCCTGGATGACAGCATCCGCGTCGTTGACGCCTTTCACGACCCAGCACCCGGCGCGATGGTGCGCATCGGTCTGGCGCCCTGCAGCCCATTTTCGGTCAGCCGTGAACTGATGCGTGACGCGGCACTTCTGGCCCGCGACAAGGGGGTCATGTTGCACACCCATCTGGCCGAAAATGATGAGGATGTTGCCTATTCGCTGGAAAAATTCGGCTGTCGGCCCGGCCAATATGCAGAGGACCTTGGCTGGACCGGCGAAGATGTCTGGCACGCACATTGCGTGAAGCTCGACAGTGCAGAGATTGATCTTTTTGCGCGCAGCCGTACCGGTGTGGCCCATTGCCCCTGTTCCAATTGCAGGCTGGGCTCCGGCATCGCCCCCGTGCGTCAGATGCGCGACGCGGGTGTGCCGGTCGGGCTGGGCGTTGACGGCTCCGCCAGCAACGATATCGGCAATCTGGTGGGCGAGGCACGGCAGGCGATGTTGTTACAGCGGGTGCAAAACGGTGCCGACGCCATGGCAGCAAGAGAGGCACTGTGGATCGCGACCCGTGGTGGCGCGCAGGTGCTGGGGCGCGATGACTGCGGGCAACTGGCCGTGGGCAAGCGCGCCGATATCGCGATCTGGGATGCCCGGGCAGTTGAAAATGCGGGGTCATGGGACCCTGCAGCACTGGTTCTGGCTGGCCCCGCGAAAGTTGATGCGCTGTTTGTCGAAGGTCGCCAGATCGTGGGTGAGGGCCGGATGCTGACCATCGACATGCGGCAAGTTATCGCCAATCAGAACCAACTGGCACAACAATTGGCCGAAAAAGCCTAACAATGGCCATGGTCCGTCATTAGTTTCGTCTGATCCGCTACGAAAGAGATCTGACCGATGAAACTTCTTTTGGCCCTTGCTGCTGTACTGACGTTGACCGCCTGTGTCGTGCCGATCCCTGTGCAGGTCGCCAGAAGCACGGTCACCAACAATGCGCCTGCACCTGCGGCAACAGAATTCACACGTCAGCTGAACGCCTTTCGCGTCAGTCAGGGCCGTGGCCAGATGCGCCCGAATGCAGCACTGACACGTGCCGCACAGGCCCATGCAGAGGATATGCTGGCGCGCAATTACTTTTCCCATCGGGCCCAGAATGGTCCGAACGGTGTCACCTTTGGTCAACGGGCACGCGCGGCAGGCTGTGCGATGCAGGCCGGGGCCGAAAACATCGCCTGGGGTCAGAAATCCGAGGCCGAAGTCCTGCAAGGCTGGCAAAACTCACCCGGGCATCGGCGTAATCTGCTGCGCCCCAACTATACCCTTTACGGGCTTGGCCGTGCCGGCAACGTCTGGGTGATGAAGCTCGCCTCAGCCTGCTAAGGCGCGCTGACCCGCCACCCAGACATCCCGCACCGCACGGTCGTCCCCCATCATGATGGTCGGAAAAACGTCGTCCCCCCTCCGTTGGCGGCCTCCCAGAGGTCGTCCGCCCGTGCGCTGCGCTGGGCGATGGCCGGGGTCGACGCCAGATCAAGCACAGTGAGATCCGCCATTGCCCCTGTGCCGAGGTGGCCGATGTTGCCTGTCATCTTCAGCGCCCCGGCTGATCCTTCGGTGGCGAGCCACAACAGTTGGGCCGGGTGCAGCGCAACCCCCCGCAACTGGCCAATTTCATAGGCGGCGGCCATTGTGCACAGCATCGAAAAGGACGACCCGCCGCCGGTGTCGGTGGCCAGTCCGACAGACACCTGTGCCTTGGCCAGCCCGATCAGGTCAAACAGGCCGGACCCGATAAAGGTGTTTGATGTCGGGCAATGCACCACGGCCGCCCCTACCTCTGCCAACCGGTCGATCTCGCGCGGCGCCAGATGGATGGCGTGGCCGTAAAGGCCGTTTTCGCCCAAAAGGCCAAACGCCTCGTAGGTGTCCAGATAATCGCGCGCCTTCGGGAAAAGCTCTTTCACCCAAGCGATTTCCGGGTGCTGTTCGCTCAGGTGGGTCTGCATCAGGCAATTGGGGTGTTCGGCCCAAAGCGCGCCAAGCGCGGTTAGTTGATCTGGCGCGGAGGTGGGCGAAA
>JAHDGO010000166.1:0-689 GCA_020627605.1 Yoonia sp. | reverse complement strand
GGCATAGTGCGCCCGCCCGACCCCATGCCATTTACCCAGCAGGGCCTTGCTGTCGTCATAGGCCGATTGCGCGGTGTCGCGCAGGTCGTCGGGGGCGTTGCGGTCCATGCAGGTTTTGCCTGCGACCACGGCCATGTTGCGGGTCGCCGCGGCCTCAAAAAACGCATCAACGCTTTCGGTGTGGATCGTGCAGAAACTGGTCAGCGTCGTGGTGCCATTGGCAAGTGCGAGATCAAGCGTGCGGTCCGCAATCTGATTGGCGTAACCCTTGTCACCAAACCGCGCCTCTTCCGGAAAGGTATAGGTGTTCAGCCAGTCGATCAGTTGTTTGCCCCAACTGGCAATGATGCCGGTCTGCGGGTAATGCATATGCGCATCGACAAATCCGGCACTGATCAGGGCATCACCATAATCTGTCACCGGCACGTCGGGGTTGGCAGTACGCAGCGTGGCACCGTTGCCCACCGCCGCAATCCGATCACCGTCAATCAGCACGCCCCCGGCGCTGTCAAATTGCACCGCATCGGCCCAGTCCCCCAGCAGGGGATTGCCTGAAAACCCAAGGGTCTGACCCAGAAGAAGCTGCTTTGCCATGGGCCGACCATATGGTCAGCGGCACGAGGCGTAAATCGCAGAAATCCGCGTTGTGCGATGAATGGAATGCACTATGTTGCCGGTGCAGCAGGGGG
>JAHDGO010000165.1 GCA_020627605.1 Yoonia sp. | reverse complement strand
CGTCGCCGCCAGGGACAACCGGCAGCCTATTCCCAACAAGTTTGCCTACAAGCGGACCGAGCTTGCGAAAGCCGCGCTTGAGACTTTGGCAGAGCTGGGGTTCGCCAATACATCCCTGCGGGATATCGCGCAGAACACCAAATACTCTCACGGTGTGCTGCACTACTATTTCAAGGACAAGGTCGACCTGATCACCTGCTCTGTGCATGACTACAAGTCGATCTGCGCGACCCGCTATGACGTGTTGGTCGACACCGCCAAGACAGAGGCAGAATTTCTGGAAGGGTTCGGCGAAATCGCTGCTGATTCCCTCCTGAAAGAAGCCCCATTGCACAGGCTTTGGTATGATCTGCGCGTGCAATCCATGTTCTCTGACGCCTATCGCGGCAACATCATGGAAATCGACGCCACGCTGGAGCGGATGACATGGCGGATCTTTGAAAAATTCTGCAGCTTTGCCGACATCACGCCGCAACAATCCAGCACACGTGTTTATGGGTTGTTTGACGGCATGTTCCAGACGGCGCTGCTGCATTATCTGAACGGGACAACGCCCGAAGGATTTGATCTGAAATCCGCCATGCGTGAATTGCTGATCGATATCCGCGCCTTGGACGGCGCCAGCTGATCACCAGCCGATAAATCCGTCCCACGCGCGTCGCGCGCCGGCAGTTGCGCGGCGCTGCCTCTTTACATCATGCAGATGACGTCAGACTAAAGGTCATGCGGCTTTTTTCTGACAAGCACCGCCCGGTTCACATGGGCCCCTATCCGACCGAAAAACTGGCGCGGATTGATGCGGTGCCTGATCTTGGCAGCGTGCCACCCATGCGCCAGTTGGTCTTTGACCGGCCAGATGACCCACACTCCATCGTGAACGCCATGCGCGAACATCAGGCCATGCTGGACGCCATCCGCGACGGGTTGATCAACGGCGTCGTCGCAGAGGCACCGACCGATCCACAGGTAAGGGCCAACCACATCAAGGCCTTTGGGTATTTTGCGGATGCGGCTGTCGTGGGCGTTTGCCACCTGCCGGATGATGCACTTCTGGATACGCCCTTTGCAAATGACGACATCGCGCAGCTGTCGCACGATCTGCGGACACGCCAGACCAAGACGCTTGCGTCTGGCATCGACGTGATCATGGCCGATCTCAAGGAATCGGTTGAAGCGGCGCCAACCGCAATCACGACCCATACGCATGCGCTTGTCCTGCTTTATGAAAATCCCCGCCACCCTGAAGCAGATGAGCCTGGGACGGGCTGGATCGCCGATGCACAAGCTCATCGTGCCGGGTTGCTGGCGGCAGAAACGGCCGTTGTGCTTGGCAACTACTTTCGGCTGCTGGGGCATGATGCCAGAGCACACACCGTCTCGAGTTCCGATGTCGATCTGAACAAACTGGCCGTGGCGGCAGGGCTTGCCACAACGAAGGATGGGACGTTGGTCCATCCCTATATCGGCAGCCGCTTTGGCTTGGCCGCAGTGACCACCAGTTTTGAGATGGCCGTTGACCGACCACTTGCGCCGCTGCGCGACCAACCCGCATCAGCCTTTGGTGTGGGGTGGCGGTTGGGCACGACCTCTGCCAAAAACGCGATGAATGCGGTGCCCTATGCCAAACGTCGCTTTGTCGATGGCGCCCATCCGTTTGAAAAGCTCAAACGCGTTGATGATCCAACCACCTATATTGATGCACCACGGGTCGCCCGTGTGCCGAAACGGGCGGATATGTTCGCACGGGCGCAATTTGGCGACATGGGCAAGAAACTGCAGGATGGCACAAAGGGCGGCCACTACGTGCGCAAGGCGGCCCCGGCCATGGCGCAACGCAGGCTGCTGGGGGCATTCACGCTGCTGCAGGATGGTGAGCCAGCCGAAAACCCAGCAAAACTTGATCCGGCAGAGGCCGCAGCGCTGGTCAAGGCCACCAGTTACTGGCTGGGAATTGACGCGGTTGGGATCTCGGCCTGCCCCGATTGGACGTGGTACAGCCACGACGCCCGTGGCGAACCCATCGATCCGCCACATGATCAGGCGATCAGCATGATCGTCGATCAGGGCTATGAAACCATGGAAGGCTCCAGCGGTGATGACTGGATCGCGGTGGCGCAATCCATGCGGGCCTATCTGCGCTTTTCACTGATCGGTGGCGTGATTGCCAAGCAAATCCGCAATCTTGGCTACAAGGCCAAGGCCCATACCGTCATGGATGGCGAGGTGCTGCAGCCGCCGCTTTTGCTGCTGTCCGGTCTGGGCGAGGTCAGCCGCATCGGTGAGGTTATCCTGAACCCCTATCTTGGGCCGCGCCTGAAATCAGGTGTGATCAGCACGGATCTGCCGCTGGAACACGACAAGCCCATTGATTTCGGCCTGCAAAGTTTCTGCGAAAGCTGCAACAAATGCGCCCGCGAATGCCCGTCAGGCGCCATCACTGCCGGACCAAAGCTGATGTTCAACGGCTATGAGATCTGGAAATCCGACAGTCAGAAGTGCGCCACATACCGGATCACGACGCCGGGCGGTGCCATGTGCGGGCGCTGTATGAAAACCTGCCCCTGGAACCTTGAAGGCATCTTCAAGGAAAAGCCGTTCCGCTGGGCTGCGATGCATATACCCAAACTGGCCCCGGCCCTGGCCAGACTGGATGATGTGGTGGACAACGGCACCCTGAACCCCGTCAAGAAATGGTGGTGGGATCTGGAGATCGAGGAAGACGGCGGCTATCGCCCGACCCGTCATCCGGTCAACAGCCGCGCTCTGCAAAAGGACCTTGATCTGCGGTATGAGGATCAGACGCTGGCGGTCTACCCGGCACCCCTTGCGCCGCATCCTTACCCCTATCCGTTTCCGATGGATCGTGAGGCCGGCATCGCCGCCTATCAGGCCATGATCCCGGCGACCACCTATCGCGAAAAGCTGCGCCAGGGCGACGACAGCGTGCTGCATCTTTACGATGCCGACCGCGAAAGCCCTGTCATTCAGGTTGAAATCACATTGGCCGAACAAACCGCCGATGGTGTGATGAAGTACGAATTCGCACCCGCCGACGGTGGCCCGCTGCCGGTCTGGCAGGCTGGTGCGCATCTGGATATCGTTGTGGCACCTGACTATCTGCGCCAATATTCGATGTCGGGTGACCCCGCCGACCGCAGCAAATACCAGATCGCCGTCCTGCGCGAAGACACGGGGCGCGGCGGCTCAAAGCTGTTGCAGCGTATTTTCACCGTTGGGCGGCGGGTCTTCATCTCTCACCCGATCAACCATTTTCCCCTGGACCATAGCGCAACCAAATCCATCCTGATGGGCGGCGGTATCGGGATCACACCGATGATCGCCATGGCGCATGAGCTTTACGCGCGCGGGGCAGCGTTTGAGATGCATTATTCAGGCCGGTCGCGCGCGACGATGGGGCTGCTCGACGATATCGCAGGTTTTCCTTGGGCCGATCATGTGCAGCTGCATATCAGCGATGAAGGCAGCCGCATCGACCTTGCCACCGCGTTGCAGGATTACCGAACAGGATGGCATCTCTATACCTGCGGTGCTGACCGCTACATGCAGGCGGTGATGGATGCGGCAGAACGCGCGGGCTATCCAGAGGCCGCGCGACATCTTGAGTATTTCTCTGTCCCGGAACAGCCCGCCTATGAAAACCACGACTTTACGCTGCGCCTGACACGGTCGGGCCGCGACATCCCTGTGCCTGCAGATAAATCCGCCGCTGATGTGCTGGTTGACCATGGTGTGCCCGTCCAGATCAAATGCGCCGATGGCATCTGCGGGGTATGCAAATGCGGATTGGTCGCAGGAGAGGTGTCGCATCGCGACTTTGTTTTGTCGCGGGCACAGCGCAAGGCTGAGATTATCTTGTGCCAGTCACGCGCGGCGGAAGAGGGCGGCGTGATCGAAATCGATCTCTAGACCTGTGATGACCTTCACAGAACTTCAGCCACCCTTGTTCAGTGGCTGTCCCGCGGAATGCTCTTGCGGGCTGTGTCATGATAGCCGGGCGCATCGCGCAGGGTCATGCCGGTATCCAGACCGCCGGTCAGTTCACGGAAATACTGCTGCCATGGCGTTTGGCTGTCCGGCAACTGGTAACCACCAGCGGCAACCAGCGCGCGGGCGCGGTCGGCCAGTTCTTCCATCGGCACCAGAATGTCAGCGGTACATTTGCCAAGATCGATCCGCACCCGGTCACCATTCTGCAACAGCGCCAGACCACCGCCTGCCGCTGCCTCTGGCGAGGCGTTGAGGATCGAAGGAGAGCCTGATGTGCCGGACTGCCGCCCGTCACCAATGCATGGCAAGGCCGCGATCCCCTTCTTCAACAGGTAAGAGGGGGCGCGCATGTTCACGACCTCTGCACCGCCGGGATAGCCCTTGGGCCCGGCACCGCGCATGAACAGAATGCAGTTTTCGTCGATATTCTCGGCAGGATCGTCAATGCGGTCGTGAAAATCCTCTGGCCCGTCAAAGACCACGGCGCGCCCTTCAAAGGCATCAGGATCGTCAGGATTTGACAGATAGCGTGCGCGGAACTCTTGCGAAATCACGCTGGTTTTCATGATCGCGCTGTCGAATAGATTGCCTTTGAGGTTCAGGAACCCGGCATCAGTCACCAGCGCATTGTCCAGCTTGCGGATCACATCGGTGTTGGTGGCCGCCTTGCCTGCGCAGTTGTCGCCAATGCTGTGTCCATTGACCGTCGGCGCATCGGGATGGGGCAAAAGACGCCCCGCAATCAGTTCGGCCACCACGGCAGGCACACCTCCGGCGCGGTGATAATCCTCGCCCAGATACGTGCCTGCTGGTTGCAGATTAACTAGCAACGGCACCCTGTAGCCCAGTCCTTGCCAGTCATCATTGTCCAGCGGCACGCCAAGATGCGCCGCAATCGCATTCAGATGAATAGGCGCGTTGGTCGATCCGCCAATCGCCGAATTGATGACGATGGCGTTTTCAAAGGCGGCGCGCGTCATGATGTCGGACGGGCGCATATCTTCCCACACCATTTCGACGATGCGTTTGCCGGTTTCATAGCTGATCTGCGCGCGTTCGCGATAAGGGGCCGGGATTGCAGCACAGCCGGGCAATTGCATGCCCAGCGCCTCTGCCAGAGAGTTCATCGTCGTGGCCGTGCCCATCGTGTTGCAATACCCCACCGATGGCGCGCTGGAGGCAGCGATGTCCATAAACTCATCACCGGTGATCTCACCCTTGGCCATCAATTCCCGGGCTTTCCAGATAATCGTGCCGGAGCCCGCACGCTCCCCTTGCCAGTAACCATTGAGCATCGGCCCC
>JAHDGO010000164.1 GCA_020627605.1 Yoonia sp. | reverse complement strand
ACATCAATCAGGCGGCGGCCCGTCTCAAACTGGGTCGACGTCTGAATTTCCTGCCTCACCCATTCCTCAAACGCTGCAACATGCGGGCGTTTTTCGTGCCCCAACGGGCAGACGAACCGAAACTGCGCATCCGACAACAGGCCGACCTCAAACGGTGCGACCAGCCGTTTCGATTCCAGCGCACGGGTCGCCAGCGAAACCCGCCCCAGAACAACCCCGCTTCCCGCAATGGCCGCATCCAGCGCATGATCGGCCTGCGAAAAATGCGGCCCATGGCTGAGGTCGATTTCGATCCCCGCGGCGCGGCACCACGCAGCCCAATCCGCCGGCTTCTTGAAAAAGCTGATCGAATCATCATGCACCAGCGTCGCCTGTGACAGCTTTTCTGGCGTGTCGATCACCTGCGCCATGTCCGGCGTCATCATCGGCGTGACCCATTCGCGGATCAGCGGGCGTGCATAAACGCCCTTGTCGTCGCCCATGCCAAACCGGATTGCGACATCAACCTCGTCCCGATCAAAGTCGACCAGCCGCAAGGTGGCCAGAAACCGCAACTCAATTTCCTGATGGGCCTGGGCAAAGTCATACATACGCGGGGCCAGCCATTTGGACGTGAATGCAGGCCCTGCGGTGACCGTCAGGATGCCGCTATCGTTCAATCTTTTTGTCTTTCGCCACGCGGCTGACAATGCGGAAAACGCATCACTTGTCCCCGGCGCCAGTGTGCGTCCTGCCTCTGTCAGCTCCACCGCGCGGTTCAGGCGGCGAAACACCGGCACGCCGAGGTCTGCCTCTAACGCCTTGATTTGATATGATAATGCTGCTGGAGTGACATTCAATTCGTCAGCGGCGCGGGCAAATGACATGTGGCGCGCAGCGGCTTCGAAGGCGCGCAAAGCGGTCAGTGGGGGCAATCTATCAGACATGGTTCAGTTTAATACAGCTTAACTGAAGCAATAGAAAGTCTCGTTTGTCGAGAGCGCCCTGAAACCGCATATTGGGTGCAAGTCATCAGACACATCAAACAAGGAACAGACCCATGATCGAGACAACAACAGACGCCCGTATCCGTGAAGGTTTCAACCGCGCACATGAGGAACGCGGGGCCGCGATCCGCAAGGCCTTTCGCTGGCTGACCTTCCGCCACTGATTTCGCTGCGGCGGCCAGACGGCCACCGAACGAAAAAGGGCCACGCCTGATCAGCGTGGCCCTTGATCATTTTCAGGTCGCTGTGACCTAGGACATATACTGACCGCCGTTCGCCGACAGGGTAGAGCCTGTCACGAACCCGCCGTCGTCAGACACAAGGAACAGCACCGCGCGCGCAATCTCTGAGGCTTCGCCAAGGCGGCCCACGGGGATCTGCGGCAGGATGACCTCGTTCATCACCTTTTCAGGGATCGTGCTCATCATCTCGGTATTGATGTAGCCGGGTGCGACGACGTTGACGGTGATGCCAGCGCGCGCACCTTCCTGAGCCAGCGCCTTGGTAAAGCCGATGTCGCCGGCCTTTGTCGCGGCATAGTTGGCCTGCGCAAACTGACCCTTCTGCCCGTTGATCGAACTGATGGTCACGATGCGGCCGAACTTGCGCTCGCGCATGCCGCCCCAGACGTTATGGGTCATGTTGAAGACACCATTCAGGTTGGTGTCGATACATTCGTGCCACTGCTGTGGCGTCATCTTGTGGAACGGCGCGTCGCGGGTGATGCCAGCGTTGTTGACCAGGATTTCCACCGGGCCAAGGTCAGCTTCGATCTTGGCGATGCCGTCCTTGCAGGCGTCATAGTTGCCGACATCCCATTTGTAGGTCTTGATGCCGGTCTCGGCTGTAAAGGCCGCTGCCTTTTCATCGTTGCCGGCATAAGTCGCGGCAACAGTATAACCTGCGTCTTTCAGGGCTGTGGAAATGGCCGCGCCGATACCGCGCGAGCCGCCGGTTACAAGTGCAACACGGGACATGATATTCTCCTCCAAGGTATTTCGTTGGTAATCTTGTTATCGTTGCGCCGCTCTGGGCGCAACGATATTACTTTGTGACCTTACGGACGCTCGACGCACAGAGCGACGCCCATGCCGCCACCGATGCACAGTGTGGCGATGCCTTTCTTGGCATCCCGGCGCTTCATCTCGAACAGCAGCGTATTCAGCACGCGGCAGCCAGACGCCCCGATGGGGTGGCCGATGGCGATGGCGCCACCGTTGACGTTCACGATGGATGGGTCCCAGCCCATGTCCTTGTTGACCGCGCAGGCCTGTGCGGCAAACGCTTCGTTCGCCTCCACAAGGTCAAGGTCATCAACGGTCCAGCCTGCTTTTTCCAGCGCCTTGCGCGACGCCATGACAGGGCCGACGCCCATGATGGATGGGTCAAGACCGGCAGTCGCGTAGGATGCGATGCGGGCCAAAGGTTCGATACCGCGCTTTTCGGCCTCATCTGCTGTCATCAGCAATGTTGCTGCTGCACCGTCGTTCAGGCCGGATGCGTTGGCGGCGGTCACGGACCCGTCCTTGGTGAAGGCCGGGCGCAGTTTCTGCATGGCTTCCATCGTGGCGCCGTGGCGGATGTATTCATCCTGATCGACGATGATGTCGCCCTTGCGGGTCTTTACGGTGAAGGCCGCGATTTCGTCTGCAAACTTGCCTGCCTTCTGCGCGGCCTCTGCCTTGTTCTGGGAGGCGACGGCAAACTGATCCTGCTGGTCGCGGCTGATCTGCCATTTTTCGGCGACGTTTTCAGCCGTCTGGCCCATGTGGTAGTTGTTGAACGCATCCCACAGACCGTCGCGGATCATGGTGTCGATGTATTTCATGTCACCCATTTTTTGCCCTGCGCGCAGATGTGCTGCATGGGTGCTGAGTGTCATGTTTTCCTGACCACCGGCGGCAACGATAGCTGCATCACCCAGTTGGATGTGCTGGGCCCCGATGGCAACAGCGCGCAGGCCTGACCCGCACACCTGGTTGATGCCCCAAGCAGCGGACTCGATGGGCAGGCCGGCGTTGATATGAGCCTGACGGGCCGGGTTCTGGCCTTGGGCGGCGGTCAGCACCTGCCCCATGATGGTTTCGCTGACTTCGGATTTGTCGATGCCTGCGCGGGCAACGACCTCTTCGAGAACAGCAGCACCAAGATCATGGGCCGGTGTATTTGCGAATGAACCGCCAAAGCTGCCGACGGCAGTCCGTGCAGCAGATGCGATAACGACGTTGGTCATGGGAAATCCCCCTCCAGTTAATCTTTGCGCTGGAAGGTGCCATCTGCACGTGATGGGTGCAAGGCGGCCCCCCAGCCGCTTGCGCATGTCCATATTGGGTCAGCCATGGCAGTGCAAATCAAATCCCCTATGCATGTGACGCAAGGGAAGACACCGGGGCTAGAGTGTCAACGCGGGAATGCCGAAGTGATAGCCCTGCAGGCAGTCCGCACCGATATCGCGCAGAAACGCCGCCTCTGCCGCACTTTCCACACCGTCGGCGACCACGAACATCTCAAACTGCTGTGCCACGGTGATCAGCGCCTCTGCCAGCACCTGATTGTCGGGGTCGTGGTCAATGCCACGGGCAAAGCTTTTGTCGATCTTCACAAGATCAAAGAAGAAATCCTTCAGATGCCGGAAAGAGATCAGCCCGGCACCAAATCCGTCCAGCGCAAAGCAGATCCCTTTTGGCTGCATCTCGGCCATGAAACGGACCACCTGATCATGCAGGATCATGGCAGAGCTTTCCGTGATCTCGAAAATCAGCCGCATCCCCAGATCGCCGGGCCCCAAGAGCCCGCGATCCAGAATGCGCCGCCACTCCGCATCGCCGATGGACCGGGCAGAAAGATTGACCGACAGCCGCAGGTCCGGCGACGCCTCCAGCGCGTCAAAGGCAAGGCGCAGCGCCACGCAATCAATCTGACGTCCCAGCGCTGTATCCTCGACCTGCGGCATGAAATGCCCCGCAGGCAGGACCCGGCCAGCATCATCGGTCAGGCGGATCAACCCCTCGTGAAAGCTGACCTCATCGGTGCGGTCGGCAAGTACAACCGGGTGAAATGCGAGTTGCGTGCGCCCGGCGCGCAGCGCGTCACGCACCATGTCAATGACATCGGCATCACGGCTGGCATAGGCGTATTCCAGTGGTGTGCTTAGCGCGGCCTCGTCCCGTGCGGGGGCCGCCATTGTCATATTCTGCATTGTGCTGCTCCATCAAACGCAGGACAGTGATGCACGATGAGCGGTAAAGGGCTGGTTAAGGATTGCCATGACAACGCGCTGCGGCTGGGCTGGCCCCGAACAGATTTACATCGACTATCACGACACCGAATGGGGCGTGCCCGAATATGACAGCCGCGCGCTGTGGGAAAAGCTGATCCTTGATGGGTTTCAGGCCGGACTGTCGTGGATCACCATTCTGAAAAAGCGCGCGAACTTTCGCAGCGCGTTCGCCGGGTTTGACCCAAGTGTCATCGCGACTTGGGGCGAGGACGACATCACCCGCCTGCTGGCCGACCCCGGCATCATCCGCCACCGCGGCAAGATTGAGGCCACCATCGGCAACGCCCGCGCCTATCTGGAGATTGAGGCACAAGACGGCTTTGACAGGTTTCTGTGGGACTACGTCGATGGCGTACCATTGCAGACCACGCTGTCTGACCGGGCGGCGATGCCCACGCAATCGCCCTTGTCCGCACAGATTTCAAAAGATCTGAAAAAGGCCGGGTTCAAGTTCTGCGGTCCCACGATCGTCTATGCCTTCATGGAGGCGACAGGCCTGATCAACAACCATCCGACCACCTGTTTTCGCCACGCGCCATGCGCGGCCATGGCCCGTGATCCGGCGGCAGTCTGGCCGCGTTGATGACAAACCTCCGGACCTGATCTAGCATCGGTCCAAAGGGGATGATGCATGACAGAGCGCGTCACAGGTGGCTGCAAATGCGGGAAGGTGCGACTGGAGGGTACATTGCTGGATGCACCGATGTTCCGCTGTCATTGCCGCGACTGCCAGCAACTGACCGGCGGCGGACATTCAGAGATGGTGTCGCTGGCGAAAGCGGATTTCCAGATGACGGAAGGCTACAGCACCTATGCAATGCAGGGCAGATCAGGTCGGTCGACCTTCAGCCGGTTCTGTCCGACCTGCGGCGCGCAGTTGACGCGCAACAGTGAACGGATGGCTGACCGGATTTATGTACATGCCGGGGCGCTGGATGACCCGACCCGCTATGCGCCGTCGCGATCAATCTACACCGATGCAGCGCAGCCGTGGGACCGGGCGTCGGTGATCGACGACACGGCGGATTGACCGCTACCACCTGTTCAGCGCGTCCTCGTCCGTGTCCTTGGCCGCGA
>JAHDGO010000163.1 GCA_020627605.1 Yoonia sp. | reverse complement strand
AGCAGAATGACGGTGATCTGAATGGCAAGAAGATTTCGCTGCTCTACCACAACTCCGCCTACGGCAAGGAGCCGATCCGCACGCTGGAGGCCTTGTCTGACATTCACGGGTTCGCGTTCTCTGAAATTGCCGTGGACCATCCGGGGCAAGAGCAGAAGTCGCAGTGGCTGCAAATCCGGCGCGAGCGTCCGGATTACGTGCTGATGTGGGGCTGGGGCGTGATGAACCAGGTCGCGGTGCAGGAAGCATCAAACATCAACTTCCCGATGGAAAATTTCATCGGCAACTGGTGGGCCGGGGCCGAACATGACGTGACACCTGCAGGTGCGGGGGCCAATGGTTACAAGTCGCTGAACATGAACCGCTTGAACCCTGACCTGCCTGTGCTGGACGAAATCCAGACGGCCGTCATTGATGCCGGGCTGAACGCCGGTGACGGCAGCAACATCGGATCGGTGCTTTATGTGCGGGGCATGTATGCTGCCATGCTGGCCGCCGAGGCGATCAAGAAGGCGCAGGAAATCCACGGCGTCAGCGACATCACAGCAGAGATGATGCGCGACGGTATGGAAGCCCTCGAAGTGACCGAAGCGACGATGGAAGGCTGGGGCGCACCCGGCATCGGGCCGGTCTTCTCGGTCACCTGTGAAGACCACGGCGGGTCGGGCATGGGTATCATCCAGCAATGGAATGCCTCTGCCGGCGCGTTTGAGGCGCTGACCGACTACATCGAAAGCGATCAGACCGTCATCGACCAGCTGATCGTTGAGGACAGCATGGCCTACGCCGCTGAAAACAACGTGGAACCGGGCTGTACCTGATCCACTGATGTGCGGGCCGGTCACACCCGGCCCGCATCCACACCCGCAAGGACGACAGATATGCTGGACGCCGGACAGACAGAGACCCTGCTAGAGGTCAACAATATCGAGGTGATCTACAACCGGGTCATCCTTGTGTTGAAGGGTGTCAGCCTGACCGTACCCAAGGGCGGCATCACCGCCCTGCTGGGTGGCAATGGTGCTGGCAAGACGACGACACTGAAAGCGATTTCCAACCTGCTGCACTCTGAGCGCGGCGAGGTGACCAAGGGCAGCATCCAGTACCGCGGCGAGCGTGTTCAGGCGCTGAGCCCCGAAGCGCTGGTCAAGAAGGGCGTCATTCAGGTCATGGAAGGCCGCCATTGCTTTGAACATCTGACAGTCGAGGAAAACCTCCTGACAGGCGCTTACACCCGCAGTGACGGGACAGCGGCGATCAATGCCGACCTTGATCTGGTTTATACCTATTTCCCGCGTCTGAAGGAACGCCGCCGCTCTCAGGCAGGCTATACCTCTGGCGGTGAGCAGCAGATGTGCGCCATTGGCCGCGCCTTGATGAGCCGGCCAGAGACGATCCTGCTGGACGAACCCTCCATGGGGCTGGCGCCTCAACTGGTGGAAGAGATTTTCACGATCGTGAAGAACCTCAATGAGAAAGAAGGCGTCAGCTTTTTGCTCGCCGAGCAAAACACCAATGTCGCCCTGCGTTTCGCGCATCATGGCTACATTCTGGAAAGCGGGCGCGTGGTGATGGAAGGACCCGCAGCAGAGCTGCGAGAGAACCCTGACGTCAAGGAATTTTATCTGGGTATTTCCGAGGAGGGCCGTAAGTCCTTTCGCGACGTCCGCTCTTACCGGCGGCGCAAGCGGTGGTTGGCATGACCGAAATGAAAGACGCACGCGAGACAAGCCATTTCGACGCGCTGGAAACGCGCACGCAGGACGCACGCGAGGCGGATCAGCTGCGCACATTGAACAAATTGCTAGGTCAGAGCCCGTTAACCGACATTGCGGCGCTTGCGACCTTGCCCGTGTTACGCAAATCCGACCTGTCAGCCCGGCAAAAGGCACAGCCGCCATTCGGGGGCCTGCATGTGGACAATGTTGCGCATTATTTTCAGTCGCCGGGGCCGATCTATGAACCCGGCGGGGTCAGCCATGACTGGTGGCGCATGGGCCGCTTTGTCCATGCGGTCGGCATTGGCAAAGGCGATATCGTGCAGAACTGTTTCGGCTATCATCTGACACCCGCGGGCATGATCTTTGAAAACGGTGCGCGGGCCGTGGGGGCCGCCGTGCTGCCTGCCGGCACCGGGCAGACGGATTTGCAGGTACAGGCGGCGGTCGACATTGGCACAACTGCCTATGCCGGGACGCCCGACTACCTGAAGGTCATCCTTGAGGCGGCAGATGCAGCGGGTCAGACACTGAAAATCACACGCGCGGCAGTATCAGGTGGCGCGCTCTTCCCCAGTCTGCGGGACTGGTACACGGATCGTGGTATTCGCTGCCTGCAGGCCTATGCGACCGCTGATCTTGGCAACATCGCCTATGAAAGCCCCGCGATGGAGGGGATGATCATCGACGAAGGCGTGATCGTCGAAATCGTGCGCCCCGGAACCGGTGACCCGGTACGCGACGGCGAGGTTGGTGAGGTTGTCGTGACATCGCTGAACCCGGACTATCCGCTGATCAGGTTTGCGACAGGCGATCTGTCCGCCATGATGCCGGGAGCCAGCCCTTGCGGGCGCACAAATCGTCGGATCAAGGGCTGGATGGGTCGCGCCGACCAGACCACCAAGATCAAGGGCATGTTCGTGCGCCCCGAACAGGTGGCGCAACTTGTCGCGCGCCACGATGAAATCACCCGCGCCCGTGTGGTCGCCAGCCGGCAGGACGAAAAAGACGTCATGACCGTGCAGATCGAGACCCGCGCGATGAACCCCGCCCTTTACGAAGACAGCATTGTCGCCACACTGAAGATGCGCGCGCAGATCGAGCTGATCCCGCCTGGTGGCCTGCCAAACGACGGCAAAGTGATTGAGGACCTGCGGACGTTCGAATGATCAGCGTCGGCGGTCGCCGGCAAATTTGCCTGTGACACGCCGTCCTTCCAGCTTGACGCGCGACGTGCCATGACATACCCAAGCCTCGGTTCGGGCGGGCGTTGTGTAATGGTAAGACCTCAGCCTTCCAAGCTGATGATACGGGTTCGATTCCCGTCGCCCGCTCCAACCTGATCCTACCATCACTTTGCCTTGCCGCAGCCACGCCGGTGACATGCATGCGCGTATGATCATTATGCAGACCCTTGCCTTGTGAAACGTTCAGTTCAGTTTTATGTGCTTGCATGCGCGACAAAGGATGACCCATGGCCGATACGACCACCCAGAAACCAGAGGATCGACCGGCCGGCAAAAGGGTGGGCGCGCTGCGCGCCCTCTGGCCTTTTGTCAAACCCTACAAGCTGAACATCATCGGCGCTGGCGTGGCCCTTGTCTTTACCGCCATGGTCGCGCTGACCTTTCCGGTGGCGGCACGTCTGGTCGTCGACAGCTTTGGCCTCGATAGTGAAGAGATCAGCCGCCATTTCGTGACCTTTCTGGCCATTGCCGTGCTGCTCGCCTTCGGGACCGCCGCGCGTTACTACCTTGTGACCCGCTTGGGCGAACGGGTTGTGGCTGACATCCGCAAGGCGGTGTTCAACCGCATGATCAGCATGAGCCCGGCCTTCTACGAAAAGATCATGACCGGCGAGGTGCTCAGCCGGATCACCACGGACACGACACTGATCCTGTCGGTCATCGGCAGCTCTGCCTCGATCGCCCTGCGCAACATCCTGATCTTCTTTGGTGGCGTCGTCCTGATGCTGCTGACCTCTGTGAAGATGAGCATCATGGTCCTCTGGCCGATCCCGGTTGTGCTGTTTCCAATTCTGTTTCTGGGGCGGCGTGTCCGCAGCCTGTCAAAGGAAAATCAGGATCTGATCGCGGAGTCCTCTGGCGACGCCTCTGAACAATTGCTCTCGGCGCAAACCGTGCAGGCCTTTACGCATGAGGCGCTGAGCCGCAAGAAATTCGACGAGGTGACAGAGGAAAGCTACCGCTCTGCACGTCGTCGCATCATGACGCGTGCCATGCTGACCGCCATCGTGATTTTCATGGTCTTTGCCGCGATTGTGCTGTTTCTGCAGATGGGGTCAGAGGATGTCAGCCGCGGCGAGATCACCGAAGGCGGGCTGGTCCAGTTCATGATCTACACGATCATGGTGGGCGGCGCGGTCGCCGCCCTTGCAGAGGTCTGGGGTGAGTTGCAGCGGGCGGCAGGGGCAACCGAGCGCCTGATTGAGTTGCTGACGGCTGAAGATCCGGTGCAGGATCCGGCACAGCCCCAGAAGCTGGCAGAGCCGGTGAAAGGCGCGCTGAGCTTTGAAGATGTGCGGTTCTACTACCCGTCCCGGCCAGAGGTCTCCGCGCTTGATGGGATCGACCTGCACATCCAGCCGGGTGAAACCGTCGCCCTTGTCGGGCCGTCCGGTGCTGGCAAAAGTACGATCATCCAGATGGTTCAGCGGTTCTATGACCCGCAATCGGGCGCAGTGAAGATTGACGAAACCGATCTGCGTGATCTGGCCCGTGGCGACTTTCGTCAGCATATCGCGCTGGTCCCGCAGGACCCGGTCATTTTTGCCGATACGGCGCGCGAGAATATCCGCTTTGGCCGACCCACGGCAACGGATGCCGAGGTAGAAGAGGCCGCCAAGGCCGCAGCGGCGCATGAATTCCTCTCTGTCCTGCCTGACGGCTATGACAGCTATGTCGGTGAACGCGGTGTGATGCTGTCCGGCGGTCAGAAACAACGGATCGCCATCGCCCGCGCGATCCTGCGCGATGCACCAATTCTGCTGCTGGACGAGGCCACAAGCGCGCTGGATGCCGAAAGCGAATTTGCAGTGCAGCGCGCGGTAGAGGAACTGGCGCGCTCACGGACAACACTGATTGTGGCCCACCGTCTGGCGACGGTGAAAAAGGCCGACCGCATTATCGTGCTGGAAGGCGGCCGGATCGTGGCGCAGGGCACCCATGACAGTCTGGTCGCACAGGGCGGTCTTTATGCCCGTCTTGCGCGTCTGCAGTTCACCGAAGGCGTTGCCGCAGAGTAGTCGCCACGTTTTTCGTAGCGTCAGACTTGTGATTGCGCAGAAAACCTCGCAACCTGTGCAGAAGGGAGGCCGCATCCGTGCGGTAAGAACATGAACAGGGAGGACAGGCATGGCCTTTGCCAGTGTCGCAGACCGGGACGCCATCGAAAATGAAATGATGTGGGACAAGCGCGACGTGCCCACAACCACGTTTGCGCTTCTCAGCCAGACGGCCTCAAAGTTTCCCAATCGGAACGCGGTCAGCTTTAGTCTGATGTCCGATCCAAAAGCGCCCTGTGAAACCCTGAGTTGGAGCGCGCTGCGCGAAAAGACCGCCCAGACCGCCAATATGTTTCGCAGCATGGGCGTGGGCGAGAACGACGTTGTTGACT
>JAHDGO010000162.1 GCA_020627605.1 Yoonia sp. | reverse complement strand
GCCAATGTCGAGGGGATTGTGACAGAACTGGCCTATCTTTTCGACGAAGGCGAAATCAGACTGGGCGGCAAGACCTATCGCCCGCGGCTGGCCTTTGTCGACGAGGCCGGACAGGTCCTGCCCGGCGCGGCAGAGCTTGATACCCTGCACGAACTGGCCGAAGACCCGTTTGAGATCGCGCCAGAGGCCGGGATCACCTTTGAAGCACCGGAATTGGCGGAAGAATAAGCCGCCCCCACTGGTCATTGCCCCGCACCGGTTCTAGTTTGCACATCAGCAAAGGACCCCGGTGATGAGCAAACCATCAGACAACCCTGCCGACCCGTTCAAAAAGGCACTCGCCGAAGCGACGAAGGTCATGGCGGACGACCCCGAACTGGCGGTGACCTATTCGGTCGACCCTGCCGGTCAAACGGCGGATACCATCCGCCTGCCGCAGGTGTCGCGCCGGATGACGCGGGATGAGGTGCTGCTGGCGCGCGGCACGGCGGATGCCTTTGCCCTGCGACACAAGTTTCACGACCCCAAGGTCTCTGCCCGCTACATGCCGCAAGGACAGATGGCGCAGGACCTCTACGAGGCGATGGAGACCGCCCGGATCGAGGCCGTTGGCGCACAATACATGCCCGGCACCGCTGGCAACATCGACGCCAAGATCGGCACCGAGGCGCTGCGCAAAGGTTATGACCAGATCAATCAGGCCGCTGACGCCCCGCTGGCCGTTGCGGCGGGCTATCTGATCCGCCATCTGGCGACCGGGCGCGACCTGCCCAAGGGCGCCAATAACGTAATGGAGCTGTGGCGCGGCTTCATCGAAGATCACTGCGGCGACACGCTGGGCGATCTGGAGACATTGCTGAACGACCAGCAGGCGTTCGCCAAATTCGCCCGCCAGATGATCAGCGATCTGGGCTATGGTGATCAGCTTGGCGATGATCCTGACAGTCTTGACGATGATCAGGAAGATGAAGCCGAAGAAGGCAGCGACGACGACCAGCAGGAACCCGACAGCACCGGCGAAGACGACAGCGACGGCGAAGAGGCCGAAGGCACGCCAGAGCAAAGTCAGGAAGAAACCCAGGACGCATCGCAGGCCCAGGTCAGCATGGATGATCAGGCCGACGCCGAAATGGGCGAAGAGGCTGAAATGCCCGAGGGCGAAGCCCCGATGGAACCGCCTGCGCCCCAGCCTGTATCGGATGCCGACCCGGACTACCGCGTGTTTTCCACCGAGTATGATGAAGAGATCGCCGCCGAAGATCTGGCCGAGCCGGTCGAACTGGAACGCCTGCGCGCATACCTCGACCAGCAACTGGAGCCGCTGAAGGGGGCTGTGTCACGGCTGGCCAACAAATTGCAGCGCCGCCTGCAGGCGCAGCAGAACCGCAGTTGGGAATTTGACCGCGAAGAAGGCATTCTGGATGCAGGGCGTTTGGCCCGCATCGTCGCCTCCCCTACCACGCCCTTGTCGTTCAAGGTCGAAAAGGACACCGACTTTCGCGACACCGTTGTCACGTTGCTGCTGGACAACTCCGGCTCTATGCGTGGACGGCCGATTTCCATTGCCGCCATCTGCGCCGATGTCATGGCCCGGACGCTGGAACGCTGCGACGTGAAGGTCGAAATCCTCGGCTTTACCACCAAGGCCTGGAAAGGCGGCCAAAGCCGCGAAAAATGGCTGGGTGAAGGACGCGAGGCGACACCGGGCCGCCTGAACGACCTGCGCCACATTGTCTATAAATCCGCTGACGCCCCGTGGCGGCGGACGCGGCCCAATCTGGGCCTGATGATGAAAGAGGGCTTGTTGAAGGAAAACATCGACGGTGAGGCGCTGGAGTGGGCGCATCGCCGCATGGCGGGCCGGCAAGAGCAGCGCAAGGTCCTGATGGTCATTTCCGACGGCGCGCCGGTGGACGATTCCACGCTGTCCGTCAATCAGGCGAACTATCTCGAAAAGCATCTGCGCGACGTGATCGCCATGGTGGAAAAGCGCAAAGCGGTCGAACTGGTGGCCATTGGCATCGGCCACGACGTGACCCGCTATTACGAACGCGCCGTGACCATCACCGATGTCGAGCAGCTTGCCGGGGCCATGACAGAGCAGTTGGCCAGCCTGTTCGACAGCGACCCGCGCAAACGTGCGCGCGTCATGGGCCTGCGCAAGGCAGGCTGACGCAGGCACGCACCGGGGGACACCTCCGGACAACGAATTGATCGGATAACGCAAAACGGGGGTGGGCCTTGTTGCAGACATTTGAGGCGCAATCGACGCCGGATCAGGGGCCGCCACGGCTGGCCGCATTGCGCGCAGAAATGGCCAAGCGCGGCTTTGATGTGTTCCTCGTGCCCCGCGCCGATGCCCATCAGGGCGAATATGTTGCCCCGCGTGATGCCCGGTTGGAATGGCTGACCGGTTTCTCAGGCTCTGCCGGGTTTTGCGCGGTTCTGCCCGACGTGGCCGGCGTGTTTATCGACGGGCGCTACCGCGTGCAGGTGCGTGCGCAGGTGGCGGATGTGTTCACAGCAGTCCATTGGCCAGAGGTGCAACTGGCCGATTGGCTGAAAGAGCAGATGCCGGATGGCGGCACCCTCGCCTATGATCCATGGCTGCACACGGTGTCAGAGATTGCGGCGCTGCGCAAGAAACTGACCGCCTTCACCCTGACACCAACCGACAACCTTGTTGACGCGATCTGGGATAACCAACCGGGCCCGCCTGACGCCCCGTTTACTCCGCATCCAACCGATCTGGCGGGCGAGGATCATGCAGATAAACGCGCCAGATTGGCCAATGATCTGTCAGCCGACGCAGCAGTGCTGACATTGCCGGACAGCATCGCATGGCTTCTTAATATCCGCGGCACGGATATCGCGCGCAATCCCGTGCCGCAGGCCTTTGCCATACTGCACCGCAGCGGCAAGGTTGATCTTTTTGCCAAAGATGGCAAAGCGGACGGTGTCCGTGCGCATCTTGGCACAGACGTCGCGGTCCATGACGTTGACAGGTTTCTTGCTGCCCTCGCCGCGTTGAAAGGCGCGGTTCTGATTGATGCCAAGACCTGTCCTGATCTCATTGCGACCACGCTGAAAGACGCCGGTTGTGAGGTGGTCGAGGGCAAAGACCCCTGCATCCTGCCCAAGGCCCGCAAGAACGCCACGGAAATCGCAGGGGCCAAAGCCGCCCATGAGCGCGATGCGGTGGCCATGGTCCGGTTTCTCGCCTGGCTTGATGGAACAGCACCGCAAGGAGGCCTGACAGAGATTGATGTCGTCAAGGCGCTAGAGGGATTCCGCCGCGATACCAATGCCCTGCGCGACATCAGCTTTGAAACGATCTGCGGGGCCGGGCCGAACGGCGCAATTGTGCATTACCGCGTCAGCGATGACACCAACCGTCCCGTGACGTCCGGTGATCTGCTGCTGGTCGACAGCGGCGGCCAATATGTTGACGGCACCACGGATATCACCCGCACAATTGCGATTGGCGCGCCGACTGATGAACACCGGAAATGCTATACCCGCGTGTTGCAAGGCATGATCGCAATCAGCCGCATACGCTTTCCCAAGGGCGTGGGCGGGCAGCATCTGGATGCACTGGCGCGCGCGCCGCTTTGGATGGCCGGGCAGGACTATGACCATGGCACAGGCCACGGCGTCGGCAGCTATCTGAGCGTGCACGAAGGGCCGCAAGGGATCTCGCGCCGCTCTGACGTCGCGCTGGAGGCAGGCATGATCCTGTCAAACGAACCGGGCTACTATCGCGAGGGCGCGTTCGGGATCAGGATCGAGAACCTGATTGTTGCCGTTTCGGCACCTCCCCTGCCCGGCGCAGACCAGCGTGAGATGCTGGCCTTTGACACACTGACCTATGTGCCTTTTGACCGGCATCTGATTGATGTGACGTTGCTGTCATCGCCAGAACGGGACTGGATTGATCGCTATCATGCAGATACATTGTCGCTTCTGGCATCGCGCGTTGATGCGGACACGCATGCATGGCTGACCAAGGCCTGCGCGCCACTGTGACACCCCGCTGTCATATCAGAAACATAGGATGAACAAGGGCGCGGCCCCCGCCGCACCGAGGAGGAGATGAACCATGGCTGACCATATCAAGATACGGCCCGCATCGGGCACATGGGTTGTCCGCGCCGCCGGTGCCGTTCTGGGCGAAAGCACCAAGGCGCTGGAACTGACCGAAGGGGATTATCCGCCGGTCATCTATTTCCCCCGCAGTGATCTGGCCATGGCGTTTCTTGACCCCACCGACAAGACATCGCATTGCCCCTACAAGGGCGACGCAAGCTATTTCACCATCGTGGCAAAGAGCGGCCCGTTGCAGAATGCAGCCTGGTCCTATGAGACGCCAAAGCCGGCGGTGGCGGAGATCAAGGATCACATCGCCTTCTATACAACCAAGGTCGCGGTCGAGCAGGTTTAAGAGTGTTCTTCCGCCGCCGTCTCTGACAGGGCGCGGTTCATCGCCCGCAGGGCGTCCACCTCGTAAAGCGCGCCGATCAGGTCAGCGTCAGCACCATCCTCTGCCGGTTTGATGACAGGAATCAGGCGCGGCTTGTGACGCTCAAACAGCGGCATGGCCTGTTCCAGCGTGGCATTGCGGTCAAGACAGACACCATCGCGGATCAGATCACGGCATTCCTCTTCCAGCGTGGGCTGACGCCCATCCAAAGGGTGCATGATCCCATCAACTCTGATCGTGGCCAAAAGATAGGCCTGCGGCCCGGCAGCCAGATGCACATTGCGTCGTTCCAGTTGGGTCAGAAAGAATGATCTGTCCACCAGACGTGATGACAATGCCGTGGACAGCGACACAGCGACCATCACGGCGAGGCCCGCTTTCCAGTCGCCGGTCAGTTCAAACACAATCAACGTCGTGGAAATCGGCGCACCCAAAACTGCGGCCGCGACGGCCCCCATGCCAGCGAGCGCATAAAGCGTACCCTCACCCGATACATTGGGAAATATCGCGGTGGCGATCATGCCAAACGCCAATCCGGTCAGCGCACCCACCATCAGTGACGGCGAGAACACACCGCCACCCATGCGCCCACCCATGGTGATGGCAACTGCGATGACCTTGAGGATGACAAAGACGATCGCCTCATGCAGCAACAACTCTCCTGTCAGGGCGGCAGAGGTGGTTTCATAGCCAACCCCGATGATATGCGGCCACCAAATGGCCAGGCCGCCCAGCAGCGCACCCGCAATCGCAGGGCGCAGAAAGCGCGGCATCCCCGTTTCGGCCTGCACGTAGCTGCCAAAGTCATCGGCCCAGAAAATCGCCTTCATCAGGGCAACAGCGACAAACCCGCAGACCAGACCGAGGATCAGAAAGGC
>JAHDGO010000161.1 GCA_020627605.1 Yoonia sp. | reverse complement strand
GAGCATGGCGCGCTGCGTTACTTCAGCCGCACTGGCGAAGGTGTCTACGACATGGATGATCTGGCCACCCTGCGGGATGCGATGGCCGCGTTCATGCGAGCTGAACAAATCAGCACAGATGCACCGCGCACCATCGGGCTGGGGTATTCAAACGGGGCGAACATTCTGGCCGCAGTGGCACTGGCAGAGGCCGATCTGGTCGACGATCTGATTCTGATGCATCCGCTGATCCCATGGTCTCCCACGCCGCAACCGGGCTTGAGAGACCGACGCGTGTTGATCACCGCCGGACAGCGCGATCCGATTTGTCCGGCCGAAATGACGCAGGCGCTTGCGGACTATCTGACGGCACAGGGCGCTGACGTCACAGTCCACTGGCACCCCGGCGGACATCAGATTGCACAATCAGAGATCGACGCAATCAGGGCGTTTCTGCGTTAAAACGGACATTTTGCCGTGATCCGCATCCCCTGCCCGCCGTCCGGGTGACGGAATTGCAGGGTTTCGGAATGCAGCATCAGGCGCGGATGGTCGCGCGCCGGACCTGTGGAATAGAACGGATCACCCAAGATCGGGTGCCCCAGCGCCAGCATATGCACCCGCAACTGATGCGACCGCCCGGTCCGGGGCATCAGGCGCACACGCGTCTCACCACCCTTTGCCCTGATCACCCGCCAGTCGGTCACGGCAGCTTTGCCGTTTTCATGGTCGACCATCTGTTTCGGCCGGTTCGGCCAATCGACGATCAGCGGCAGGTCAACCGTGCCGGTCTTTTCCGCCATCTGCCCCCAGACACGGGCAATGTAGGTCTTTTTCGTTTGCCGTTTTTCAAATTGCAGACCTAAGTGGCGCTGTGCGTGCGGGGTCAGGGCAAAGACCATCACGCCGGATGTGTCACGGTCCAGCCGGTGCACCAGCAGTGCGGTGGGAAACACCGCCTGTACCCGCGCCATCAGACAATCGGCCAGATGCGGCCCCTTGCCCGGCACCGACAACAGGCCGCCGGGTTTGTCGACCAGCAGCACCTCATGATCATCGTGCAGGATGTTCAGCGGGGTTTGCGGGGGGTCGTATGTATCGCTCACCCGTTGTCCCGTGCGCCGAAGATGGCAGAGCCCACGCGGATATGCGTGGCCCCCAGTGCAATGGCGCGTTCAAAATCACTGCTCATCCCCATGGACAGACCATCAAGACCATTGCGGGCGGCGATCTTGGCAAGAAGTGCAAAGTGCAGTGACGGCTCTTCGTCAACCGGCGGGATGCACATCAAACCTTTCACCGGCAGATCAAGCGCGCGCACCTCTGCGATGAAATCATCGGCATCGGTCGGCAGAACGCCGGATTTCTGCGTCTCTTCGCCGGTGTTCACCTGCACGAACAGGTCAGGACATTGCCCCAGATCCTGCGCGTGACGGGCAATGGTGTTGGCCAGCTTGGGGCGATCAACGGTGTGGATCGCCTCTGCCAGCTGCATGGCCTGCTTGACCTTGTTGGTCTGCAAGGGTCCGATCAGGTGCAGTTCGATATCATCATAGGCCATGCGAAAGTCCGGCCATTTGCCAGCTGCCTCTTGCACCTTGTTCTCGCCAAAGGTCCTGTGGCCCTGATCCAGCACAGCGGCGACTCGCGCGTTTGGCTGAACTTTCGAAACTGCAACCAGTTTTATCTCGGCTGTTGCGCGACCGGCCTCTTCACAGGCTTTGGCGATACGTGTCTGGATTTCGGCCAGCGACATCAATGCTTCCTAGAAATAAGGATCACGGGAGGTTTCGACGTGAAATAGTGTGAATTTCACCTGATGTCATGGTCGAAAAGATTGTGTGACCTTGATGCATCATTTTTGCCAAAGAGGCTTATCAAACCCCTAATTCACTTGAGGTTGGGGGGCGATAGGCGCAGTTACTCCGCAATGCTAGTACATCTGGCATTCTTGGGAATGCATAACGCGAGGGAAAAAATCCATGAAAAGCATCCTTCTTACAACAACAGCGATCGTCGCATTTGCCGGCGCTGCTGCTGCTGACGGCCATGCCGGCATCGGCTTTGCCGGTGAAGCAACACTGGGCTACAACGACGATATCGAAGACGGCTTCTACTGGAGCTCCGACGTCGACGTGACCATGACCGCAGGTCTGGACAACGGCGTAACTGCTGAAGCAACATTCGGCCTGAACGTTGTTGACGACAGCCTGAGCGATGAAGTTGTCACAAGCGACTTCGTTCTGAAGCTGTCCACAGACGGCGCAGCATTGTCCTTCGGTGACGTTGATCCAGTTGCAGAAGCAAACTGGGGCGGTGTTGACGGTGACTCCGTTGCCGGTTTCAACGACCAGGACGTACACTTTGACGTTGCTGGCTTCGAAGCCATGCTGGTTGGTGAAGCAACTGTTGGCGGCGTAGACGCCAAGATTTCTTACGGTGTTGACGCTGATGGCGCGACTGCTGAAGACGACGTTGACGCACTGCAGGTCTATGCTTCCGGTGACTTCGGTGTTGCTTCTGTTGAAGTTGCTTACCAGCAGGAATTCGCTGGCACACCACAGATCTTCGGTATCGCTGGTACAGCTTCCGCCGCTGGCGCAGAAATCACACTGGCCTACATCGATGACGAAACAGAATCGTCTTTCGGTATCGGCGTGTCCTACCCTGCCGGTCCTGTGACCCTGGGTGCATACTACTCTGTCAACGATCCATCTGAAGATGCATACGGTGTATCTGCAGACTACGCAGACGGCCCAATCTCCGTCAGCGCATTCTATGACTTTGCTGGTGGCGCAACAGACGCAGACGCAGACGACTCCTCCGAAGTTGGTGTTGAAGGTTCCTACGACGTAGGTAACGGCCTGACACTGCTGGCAGGCTACATCTCCACAACAGCTGGCGATGCGGACGCAACTGGCGCTTACTACGTTGCAGGTACATATGACCTGGGCGGTGGTGCTGAGCTGCTGATCTCCTATGCAGAAGACGAAGCCAACGAAGCCAACGACGAAATCGGTGACCCAGAGTACATGCACGGGACAACCGTTGAGGTTTCCTTCTCCTTCTAAGCGAAGCAGAAGTACCTAAAGTCAGAGCGGTCCCTTTGGGGCCGCTCTTTCTTTTTGCGCGATAGCTTTCCGCGTGGCCCCTATAGCCATCCGTTTCACCGCCCATTATGACTGACCCAAGCCTGCCACCGGCGGGAGACGTGATTTGGAAAGACAAGCAAGATGACCAGCTACACCCCCGCCGCGATCGAGGCGAAATGGCAATCTGCCTGGGACGACGCCCAGACCTTCAAGGCTGTGCGCAGCACCGACAAGCCGAAGTATTACGTGCTGGAGATGTTCCCTTACCCCTCTGGCCGGATCCACATGGGGCATGTGCGCAACTACACCATGGGCGACGTGATCGCGCGCTACAAACTGGCAACCGGCCACAACATTCTGCACCCAATGGGATGGGACGCGTTCGGCATGCCTGCGGAAAACGCAGCCATGGCCATTGGCGGGCACCCCAAGGACTGGACCTATCAGAACATCGCCGACATGCGCGCGCAGATGAAACCGCTGGGCCTGTCCATCGACTGGTCCCGCGAATTTGCGACCTGTGACCCGGATTACTACGGCCAGCAGCAGGCGCTGTTCATTGATTTTCTGTCCAAGGGACTGATTTACCGCAAGAAAGCTGTCGTGAACTGGGACCCGGTCGATATGACCGTCTTGGCCAATGAACAGGTGATTGACGGCAAAGGCTGGCGATCCGGGGCAGAGGTTGAGCGGCGCGAGCTGGTGCAATGGTTCTTCAAGATCAGCGATTATTCCGAAGAACTGCTGACCGCGCTGGACAGCCTCGACAATTGGCCTGCCAAAGTCAAACTGATGCAGGCCAACTGGATCGGCAAATCACGTGGTCTGCAATTCAGCTTTGCGCGCACTGACGACGCTGGCGAGATTGAGGTTTATACGACGCGGCCCGATACGCTGATGGGCGCATCTTTTGTGGGCATCTCACCCGACCACCCGCTGGCGAAAGAGCTGGAGGCGGATGACGACAAACTCGCCGCCTTCTGTGCCGACTGCCGCAAGGGCGGCACCACGGCCGAGGCCATCGAGAAGGCTGAAAAGCTGGGGTATGACACCGGGCTGACCGTCAGGCACCCGCTGGCGGGTCAGCCTGACCTGCCCGTCTATATCGCGAACTTCATCCTGATGGACTATGGCACCGGTGCTATTTTCGGCTGCCCGGCCCATGACCAGCGCGACCTTGATTTCGCACGCAAATATGGGCTGCCTGTTGTCAGCACCTATGCGCCTGCCAATGATGATGGCACCACCTTGCCAGAGCATGGCGGCGATGCTTACGTCCCACCGAAGTCCGAAAAGGTGATCTACATCAAGGGCTTCGCCGGAGAGACAGAACAGACCGGTGACGCAGGTATCGCCAGCGCCATCGCCTTTTGTGAGGCCAATGGCATCGGCCAGGGCGTCACAAAGTTCCGCCTGCGCGACTGGGGGCTGAGCCGCCAGCGCTATTGGGGCTGTCCGATCCCGGTGGTCCATTGTGACGACTGTGGCGTCGTGCCCGAGAAAAAGGAAAATCTGCCGGTTGAGCTGCCTTATGATGTCAGCTTTGACGTGCCCGGCAACCCGCTGGACCGCCACCCGACGTGGCGCGACTGCGCCTGCCCGTCCTGTGGCAAGCCCGCACAGCGTGAAACCGACACGATGGACACCTTTGTGGATTCCTCGTGGTATTTCGCCCGCTTCACCGCGCCCAATGCCGCAGAGCCAACCGATCTGGAAGACGCGTCCTACTGGATGAACGTGGACCAATATATCGGCGGTATCGAACACGCGATCCTGCACTTGCTCTACAGCCGTTTTTTTGCCCGTGCGATGCAGATGACCGGTCACCTGCCGCAAGGCACGGAAGAACCGTTTGACGCGCTGTTCACCCAAGGCATGGTTACACATGAGATTTATCAGACGCGCGACGCGAAGGACCGCCCGGTTTATCACCTGCCAGAGGATGTCACCGACGGCAAACTGGCGGACGGAACAGAGGTGGAGGTCATCCCCTCGGCCAAGATGTCGAAGTCGAAAAAGAACGTCGTTGACCCTGATGACATACTGGAAAAATACGGCGCCGACACCGCCCGCTGGTTTGTGCTGTCCGACAGCCCACCGGAACGCGACGTGGAATGGACGGCCTCAGGGGCCGAGGCCACGCATAAACACCTGTCGCGCGTGCACCGCGTCGCAAGCGAGATTGCCGCGATGGATGACGGCACCGCAGACGGTGACGATGACCTGCTGCGCGCGTTGCACAAGGCGATCCATGACGTGACCATGGGGGTTGAGACGTTTGGCTTTAATGCAGCTATTGCAAAGC
>JAHDGO010000160.1:3183-5379 GCA_020627605.1 Yoonia sp. | reverse complement strand
CTTCCTGCGCGGCGCGTCGGATGCGGTGGATCTGGCCACCACCGCCAATGCGCTGGGTTATGACAGCCTGGGCTGTGCGGACCTTAATACCATGGCCGGGGTCGTGCGCCTGCATACAGAGACGACGAAGGCGCGGATCACGCCCGTCATCGGCTGCCGGGTGCAACTGGTCACGGGGGAGGCATTTCTGGCCTACCCCAAGGATCGCGCGGCCTATGGCCGGCTGTGTACGCTGCTGTCCAAAGGCAAGATGCATGATGTGGATGGGCAATGGCAGGCCAAGGGGGCCTGCGACATCACGCTGGACGATCTGGCGCGCCACAGCACCGATGTGCAGTTGATCGCCATCCCCGGCGATGACCTGCGCCATTTCGAGGCCGGGTTTCGCCGTCTGCGACGGGCCCTGCCGACCCTGAAACATATCGCAGCCAGCTATCTTTACCGCGGTGATGACCGGGCGCGGATCAACCGGCTGGATGCACTGGCCAAATCCCACGGCCTGTCGATCCTTGCCACCAATGACGTGCAGTATCACGCGCCAGAGCGACGGCCACTGCAGGATGTCATGACCTGCATCCTGCACAAGACCACCATTCACAAGGCAGGCTATCTTTTGCAGGCCAATGCCGAACGGTATCTGAAATCACCCGCCCAGATGGTGCAGCTTTTTGACGAATGGCCCCACGCCATCCGCGCGACCCGCGATGTGGCCGATGCCTGCCATTTCAACCTGACAGAACTGTCTTATGAATACCCCGAGGAAACCGTGCCCAAGGGGTATACCGCGCAGGAATACCTTGAACTGCTGACATGGAAAGGGGCCGCGCGGCGCTACCCTGAAGGGGTGCCCGATGACATCAAGATGGTGCTGGGCAAGGAACTGGCGCTGATCGAAAAGCTTGATATCGCACAGTATTTCCTGACCATCGAACAGATCGTCGATTTCGCCCGCCATCAGACCACCCCGCCGATCCTGTGTCAGGGGCGCGGGTCGGCCGCAAACTCTGCCGTCTGTTACGTGCTGGGCATCACCGCCGTGGACCCCAACAAGAACGATCTGCTGTTTGAACGCTTCATCAGCGAAGAACGCAAAGAGCCCCCCGATATCGACGTCGATTTCGAACATGAGCGGCGCGAGGAGGTGATCCAGCATATCTATGACAAATACGGGCGCGACAGGGCGGCACTTTGCGCGACCGTCATCCACTACCGCCCCCGCATGGCCGTGCGTGAGGTGGGCAAGGTCATGGGGTTGTCAGAGGACATCACGAGCGCCTTGGCCAAGACGATCTGGGGTTCATGGGGGCGTGAACTTGGCGCGAAAGAGGCGGCAGAGGCGGGCCTCGATCTGAACGATCCGCTGATGGCACGCACCATTAAGCTGGCCGACCAGATGATCGGCATGCCCCGCCATCTGGGCCAGCATGTGGGCGGGTTCATCCTGACCGAGAAAAAGTTGATCGAGACGGTGCCTGTCGGCAATGGTGCCATGCCAGACCGCAGTTTCATCGAATGGGACAAGGACGATATTGATGAGCTGCGCATCCTCAAGGTCGATGTGCTGGCGCTGGGCATGCTCACCTGCATCCGCAAGGCGTTCGACCTGATTGACGCGCATTATGGCAAGCGCTTTACGCTCGCCACCACACCGCAAGAGGACCCGGCGGTCTATGATATGCTTTGCCGGGGTGACAGCCTTGGCACCTTTCAGGTGGAAAGCCGCGCACAGATGAACATGCTGCCGCGCCTGAAGCCGCGCGAATTCTACGACCTTGTCATTCAGGTCGCCATCGTCCGCCCCGGCCCCATTCAGGGCGATATGGTCCACCCCTACCTGCGCCGCCGCAGCGGGGTGGAGCCGGAAGATTACCCATCGCCCGCGCCGCCCCATGATCCTGACGAACTCCGCAAGATCCTGTCCCGCACCAAAGGCGTGCCGATCTTTCAGGAACAGGCGATGAAAATCGCCATGGTCGCCGCCGAGTTTTCGCCTGATGAGGCAAACCAGCTGCGCAAGGCCATGGCGACCTTCCGGTCCAAGGGGACCATTGGCGAACTGGAGGACAAGATGGTCGGGCGCATGATCAACCGCGGCTATGACCCGGAGTTTGCGGCGCGCTGCTTCAACCAGATCAAGGGGTTCGGCGACTATGGCTTCCCCGAAAGCCACGCGGCGAGTTTTGCGCATCTGGTCTA
>JAHDGO010000160.1:0-3173 GCA_020627605.1 Yoonia sp. | reverse complement strand
CAAATGCCACTACCCGGATGTGTTTTGCGCCGCCCTGCTGAATTCCCAGCCCATGGGGTTCTATGCCCCGGCCCAGATCGTCCGTGATGCCCGCGAGCATGCCGTCATCGTGCGGGGCGCTGATGTGAATTATTCCGATTGGGACAACACGCTGGAACCCCTCGCCCCCGGTGTCTTTGCCGTCCGCATCGGCTTGCGCCAGATTGACGGGATGCGGGCAGAGATGGGGCAGCGGATCATGGATGCGCGCAGCATGCCTTTTACCGACCTCAAGGACCTCAAGGAACGCAGCAAACTGGATGCCGGCACGATGCGCAGGCTCGCTGCGGCGGATGCGGTGCGGTCCATGGGCCTCGACCGGCGGCAAGCGTTGTGGGATGCCCGCGCGCTGCGCGACGCGCCTGATCTTCCGCTGTTTCAGGAAACACGGGATGAAGGGGCAGAGGTCCGGTTCGATCTGCCGCAGATGCCGGTGTGTGAACATGTCGTGGCCGATTATCAGACCACGCGGCTTTCACTGAAGGCGCATCCGATGTCATTCCTGCGTAAAAGCATGACGCGGCAGGGCTATGCCACGACGCGGTCGCTGGATGAGATGCACAATGGCAAGCGGATCAAGCTGGCAGGCATCGTTCTGATCCGCCAGCGCCCGGGCAGCGCCAAGGGCGTCTGCTTCATCACGCTGGAGGATGAAACAGGTGTCGCCAATCTGGTGGTCTGGCCCAAGGTCATGGCCGCCTTCCGAAAGGTGATCATGCGCGCGCGTGTGATTGATGTGCGTGGCTATGTGCAGCGGGATGCAGATGTGATCCATGTGGTGGCCACCCATCTGGAGGACCGCAGCGATGCGCTGGAACGGCTCAACACGGACGCAAGGATGGACCCGCCACTGGCCCATGCAGATGAGGTCCGCCGCCCGATCCCGCAAGACCGGCGGGGCCGCCACCCGCGCGATGTGCGGGTCATACCAAAGTCACGTGATTTCCATTAGGTCGCAGCGATCTCTGCGATACCCTGCAACATCACCTCGGCACTGCGATGCGCGCCAAAGCCGTCCACGATCCGTTTGCGCCCGCCCGCCGACAGGCGCATCGCAAGATCAGGGTCCTGTGCCACACGCAGGATCGCATCGGTCAGCGCGTCCTCGTCCATGGGTGGCACCATGAGGCCATCGACATCATCGGTGATCAGCTCTGGCACGCCGCCAGCCCGTGTGCCGATCGTCGGGCAGCCACAGGCCATTGCCTCCATATACGCCACGCCAAGTGGCTCGGCGTGGCTGGCCAGCACAAAGGCATGGGCGCGCTGCAGATTGTCCAGAACGGTGTCGCCATCAACAGCCCCCAGCAAGGTCACCTGATCGGCCACACCGCTGTCGGCAATCACCTGTTCCAGCCGCTTGCGATAGCCCGATCCGCCCGCGTCATCCTCGCCAGCGATGGTCAGATGTGCGGTCACTCCGCGTGACTGCAACTGTTTGACAGCGCCCACAGCATTTTCATGCCCCTTGACGATATTCAGCCGTGCGCAGCTGAAAAGCCGCAGCGGACCATCGCCCTGCCATGGGGTATAGGCCCCGTCAGGACAGAACTTTTCCGTATCGACACCCATGCCACAGACATAAAGCTGCTTTGGCCGGGCAGGGCCCAAGAGGTCAGACAATGCCCGTTCCAGCAATTGCGTGATCACGATCCCAAAGCCGGCACCGGCCCATTTGAACGATTGCGCCGGTCCGTAGTCTGACACCGGACCATGCAGCGTGATCGAAAAGGGCGGACCGCCTGCCAGGTTGCACAGCCGCGCGATCATGGCGCAATTGGCTGCTGAATGCGCATGCACGTGGGTGATCCCCTGTGCTGCACAGGCCCGGCGCAGTGCCAGGGCAGCCGGGGCAGAGATCGCGGCACTTTTCAGCGATGCGGTGTCCGGGTTTGCGCGCCGTACCTGCGCCAGCCACCCCGGCAGCCGTGCAGCCGCCGCCAGTTTGTCAGCGGCACTGCCAAGGTTCAGATATGTTGTGCGCGCGGCGGCCTCTTCCGACCAACCATGCGACACAAGCGTTTTGATCGGATGGCGGGTGCTGAAGATCACGACCTCGATCCCCATCTTTTCAAGTGCCTTGATTTCGTTCCAGAAAAAGGCGTGCGTCTGGCTGGGAAACTGGGGAATGAGAATGGCAATTTTCATGGGCTAAATTCAGCGTCCGTCATTACAAATCATCGCGGGCGACCGCCAACGGGGTCGCGCGAACATGCCGCGCAGATAACTCTGGCGTCAAGCGCTGCATCCCCAGCGCCACAATCAATGAAATCAGGTCAGGCGCGATCGGCGGCTTTCATGGCAGCCTGTGCCTGCAACCGTGATTTGATCGCACCGTTGTAAAGGGGGGCCTTGGTGACGGGGCGCGATGTGCGCAGCTGTCGCAATTGCCCGATCAATACACGGTCACGCGGGGCCAGCCAGAAAGAGGCGTAGCGCGACATCCAGCCCGGCAAGACCTCGGCGGCATGGGCATGCAACGCAACGCGCTGTTCTTGGGGGGTCAGGGTGTGGAACGGTGCCGTACAATGCGCCTTGCGCATCAGATCGACGGCCAGCGCAACCAGTTGTGGCGTCTTGGCCTCTTCCGGTGGAACAGCAATGGCGGCGTGGTATCTCTCGGACAGGTTGGTTTTCAGGGCTGCAATGCGTTGCCGCACAACCCAATGACCAATAATCCAGAAAACTGTCATACCAATCAACGCAACCACAAGATAACCCGACAAACCACATCCTCATCACTGTTCCATGGTGGTATTTGCCCCGAAGGTAAGTCGAGATTACGACAAAATACGGTCATTCTGGCGTCCCTTACACAACCCAATGTGAACGGCCCGGTAACCGGTCGTTGACACCCCGTGAATCGCCAGTATAAGCCGCCCATTCATTGGTGTTGGTGGCCCCCGCAAGGGGATCCCTGTCGCCCTGGCCAAATCCGGGGAAAGGACAACGCCCTTCAAAAACCAAGTGAAGGAGAACAGCCGTGACCAAACGCACCGCTGCCAAGTACAAAATTGACCGCCGGATGGGTGAAAACATCTGGGGTCGTCCGAAATCCCCCGTCAACCGTCGTGAGTATGGCCCCGGCCAGCACGGTCAGCGCCGCAAGGGCAAACTGTCCGACTTCGGCATTC
>JAHDGO010000159.1 GCA_020627605.1 Yoonia sp. | reverse complement strand
TCGTCAAACCCCACATCATAGTCGATCCGGAAATCATGGCGTTTGCCGGTGATCATCATGTCATCGTCGCGGTCATAGCGCATCTTGCATGGCCGCCCCGTGGCGCGGGCGGCAACAGCGCAGGCCACGGCCAGCGCATTGCCCTGACTTTCCTTGCCACCAAATCCGCCACCCATGCGGCGGACCTCGCAGCGGACGCTGTGCATCGGCACGCCAAGCGCGTCGGCAACCTTATGCTGAATTTCTGTCGGGTGCTGGGTCGAGGAATGGACCACCATATCCCCGCCTTCCTGCGGCAGGGCGAGGGCGGCCTGTCCCTCAAGATAGAAATGTTCCTGTCCACCCATGTCGATCCGGCCTTGCAGGCGATGGGGTGCTGCCGCAAGCACCGCATCCACGTCACCCTTGGTCCAGATGCGTGGGCCGTCCTCAAACCGGCTGTCGGCAGCCAACGCCTGTGCGATGGTCAGGATCGGGGTCGCTGCGTCATAGCCGACCTTGGCCAGACGGGCGGCCTTGCGCGCGGCCAGATGGCTGTCGGCCACCACCAAAAACAAGGGCTGGCCGAGGTAATGGACCGTCCCATCGCAAAGCAGCGGCTCATCATGGGCCGAGGGTGAGACGTCATTGGCAAAGGGCAGGTCATGCGCGGTCATCACAGCGATGACGCCGGGCGCGTCTTTCACCTGTTCAAGGGACATCGTGGTGACAGTGCCGCAGGCAATCTCTGACAGACCAAAGGCAAGATGCAGCGTGCCTGCTGGCATCGGCAGATCGTCGATATAGCGGGCCTGCCCGGTGACATGCAGATGGGCCGCATCATGGGGGAGGGGTTTGCCAACACTCATGACCTGACCTCCAGCATAGAGGTGGTCTGGGCCGCGCGATCCTCGAAATACCGGCGCAGCAGGTTCTGCGCGGTTTTCAGGCGATAACCCGCACTGGCGCGCATGTCGGACATCGGGGTGTAATCTGTGGCAAAGGCCGCGATGGCATTTTCGACCGTCTCGCGGTCCCAGGGTTTACCCGTCAGTGCGCGTTCAACTGCGCTCGCACGGTGCGGTGTGCCGGCCATGCCGCCGAAGGCGATCCGCGCGTCGGCCACCGCACCGTTCACGGCGGTGATATTGAAACAGCCGCAAACGGCAGAGATATCCTGATCAAACCGTTTCGATATCTTGTAGCAGCGCAGATCGGGCGCGTGTTTCGGAATTGTCACGCCGGTGACAAGCTCTCCTTTGGACCGGTCCTGTTTGCCGTAGTCCAGAAAAAAGTCTTCCAGCGGCATCTCACGTGACTTGTCGCCATGTCGCAGATGCAGGGTTGCCCCCAGCGCGATCAGTGCAGGCGGGTTGTCCCCGATGGGTGACCCGTTGGCGATATTGCCGCCGATCGTGGCTGCGTTGCGTACCTGATCAGAGCCATAGCGGCGGATCATCTCGGCATAAGATGGAAAGCGGTCGCGAACTGCATCCAAGACCTCGGACATTGTGACAGCGGCCCCAAAATGGAGCGTGTCGTCGGCTTCGGAGATTTGCCGCAGGTCTTTGCAGCGGTTCAGAAATGCGACTGTTGGCAGGTCGCGTAGTTGTTTGGTGACCCAAAGGCCCACATCCGTCGCCCCCGCAATCAGCGTGGCCTCGGGGTTTTCCCAATACCACGCCGCTAACTCATCCAGAGTTTCGGGGGCGTAAGGTGCAGCTGTGACATCTGGCAGGGCGTCCACCATCCAGTCCGGCGCAGGCGCAGCTGCCGCCGCCTCCGCCGCGCGCACAATGGGGGCGTAGCCGGTGCAGCGGCAAAGATTACCCGCCAGCGCGTCGTCGTGGTCGGTCCGTCCGTTCAGATGGGCTGTCGCCATGGCCGCGATGAACCCCGGCGTGCAAAACCCGCATTGCGACCCGTGATGATCAACCATGGCCTGCTGGACGGGGTGCAATGTGCCATCCGGCCCGGCAATCCCCTCGACCGTGCGCACCGCTTTGCCATGCAGTTGCGGCAAAAACAGGATGCAGGCGTTCAGCGCCCTGGCCCCTTGTGCATCCGTGACCATCACGGTGCAGGCGCCACAGTCGCCTTCGTTGCAGCCTTCCTTTGTGCCGGTCAGTTGCCGGTCTTCGCGCAGCCAGTCCAGCAACGTGTCTGTCGCTGCGGCGTCGACCTGCACGGTTTCCCCATTCAGAAGAAACGTGACATCCATGATGTAAAACCTGCCGCGTTACCCGTGCATGTCCCGAAAGGGCGGTGTCGATGCGGCGTAGAGACCGGCCCCGGCACACATCAAACCGGTCATGGCCCCCTTTGGCAAGTCTTTCGTCGGCGTTCTGCTGGCGAAGCGCGCGTTTGCCCGCTGATTAGGCGTCAGCGCTCAGCTTCGCGCAGTGGCGCACCAGATTGGCGAGACCACCGTCCCAACCTGTCGCAACCTCTTCCAGCGCTTCGGGGCCAGCAAAGGATGAGACGGCGACGGTGATGGAGAGGGCCGTACCTTCCGCCTCGGCAACTAGGCCGTAAGTGATCAGGCTGGTAAAGATCGAGTCACCCCCGACAAGCAGCGTTTCGGTGAAGACCGCACGTTCCGGCGCTGTCAGGTCATACCAGCGGGTCGCGATTTCAAAGTCTGGCGCATCTTTCGGGCCACAGCGGTGCATGTCCTGCCCGCCGACACGGACGTCGGCCTTGTCCATCACCAGAACGGTCTTGTCATCCGGTGCGCCCCACGCCTCGCGGTGTTTGGGGTCGGTCAGGACCTCCCACAAACGTTTGGGCGGCAGGGGCAGGCTGCGGTGCAGATCGAAGGAATGGGTATCAAGTGTCATGCGGATGCTCCTTTTCTGGACATCAGGGTGTTTGTGGCAGGGTCCGGGCAAGCGCGGCCATTTGATCTGCTGCGGTGCCCCAGCCTTCGAAAAAGCCCATGTTGGTGTGGGCTTCCGCGCCCGCCGCATCGAGGTGACGCACCGTGACGGTGTACGTGCAGCCTTTTTCATGGGGGTCGAGGGTGATTTCAGCGGTGAATGGAAACTGGCCCTCGCCGGAATTGTCCTGTGGCTGAAACCCGGCCGACATCATGTTTGTAAATGCAAATCGCGTTGCAGGGTCGGCGGCCAGCACGCAGCCGTGACCGGACATGGGTTCGGGAAAATCCGGGATCACCATTGTCGTATCGAAGTGCCCACCGGGAACAGGCTCGATCCTGGCGGCGGTGGTTTTGACAGGGACGGGCGCAAACCATTGCATCAAAAGGTCAGGTTCTGTCCAGCAGCGCCAGATACTATGGGGTGATGCGTCAATTTCGCGGGTGAATGAAAGTGTCGTGTCACTCATCAAATTGCTCCAGTTTCTTGGCAAGCTTTTCCAACCGATCTAGCCGCGTTTCCCAGATATGGCGCTGCCAGGCGAGCCAGCCTTGCGCCTCGATCAAGGGTGCCGCCTCGATATGGCAGGTGCGCACGCGGCCCTTCTTGACCGAGCGGACAATGCCGGTGCTTTCCAGCACCTTGAGGTGGCGCATGAAGGTTGGCAGCGCCATGTCGTGCGGGGCGTGCAGTTCACTGACTGTCGCCGGGCCAGAGGCGAGTTTTTCAATCACCGCCCTGCGGGTCGGGTCCGACATGGCACCGAAGAAAGAATCGAGTTGGTTAGTCATGGTGCTAAGTATTGGAGCGCAGGCGCGGGCCTGTCAAGATGCTAAGTCATCCGGCTAACTTTTGCATTGCAAACGCTTCGCGCTTGCCCTCAGACGGGTAGCAGATACGCTGGCAAAATGTCCTCTGATACCCGATTCATTCACCTACGCGTCCACACCGAATACTCCCTTCTGGAAGGGGCAATTCCGGTCAAGAAACTGTCGGGTCTCGCCGCGGCCATGGACATGCCTGCCATTGCCGTGACCGACAGCAACAACATGTTCTGCGCGCTGGAGTTTTCAGAGACCGCTGCCAAGGCCGGCATACAACCGATCATCGGCTGTCAGGTCGATGTGACTTATCTGGAGGCCGAGCCCGGCAAACGCCCAGAGGCCCCGGCCCCCATCGTGCTGCTGGCCCAGAATGAAGCGGGATATATGAACCTGATGAAGCTGAACTCCTGCGCCTATCTGGATGCAGAGGGCCAGTTGCCACAGGTCACGCTAGAGGAGTTGGCACAGTATCATGACGGTCTGATCTGCCTTTCTGGTGGCCCCGATGGCCCCGTTGGGCGGTTGCTTCGGATGGGACAGAGACCCAAGGCCGAGGTGCTGATGGACAGGCTGGCGGCGATCTATCCGGGCAGGCTTTATGTTGAACTGCAGCGCCACCCCGGCGACGGGCTGCCAGAGGCGGAGAAGCTGTCAGAGCGGGGCCATATTGAAATGGCCTACGCCAAGAACTTGCCTTTGGTTGCCACCAATGACGCCTACTTCCCCAAGACAGAGCTGTACGAGGCGCATGATGCGCTGATCTGTATCGCCGAAGGGGCCTATGTCGATCAGCAGGAACCGCGCCGCCGGCTGACGCCGCAGCATTATCTGAAATCGCCGCAGGAAATGGCAACACTCTTTGCCGATCTGCCTGAGGCGATTGAAAACACGGTCGAGATCGCAAAGCGCTGCGCCTTCAAAGCCTACAAGCGTGATCCGATCCTGCCCAAATTCGCCGACGATGAGGTTGCCGAGCTTCGCCGTCAGGCACAGGAAGGGCTGAAGGCACGCCTTGCGGTTATCCCCCATGCGGCCCCGGTCGACGAATATGAAAAACGACTGGAGTTCGAACTTGGCATCATCGAAGGCATGGGCTTTCCCGGCTACTTTCTGATCGTTGCCGACTTTATCAAATGGGCCAAGGACAATGGGATACCGGTCGGGCCGGGCCGTGGGTCCGGTGCCGGATCGCTGGTGGCCTATGCGCTGCTGATCACCGATCTGGATCCGCTGCGTTATTCCCTGCTGTTTGAGCGGTTCCTGAACCCCGAACGTGTTTCCATGCCGGACTTCGACATCGACTTTTGCATGGACCGGCGTGAAGAGGTGATCCGCTACGTGCAGGAAAAATACGGCCGCGACAAAGTGGGGCAGATCATCACATTCGGCGCGCTCTTGTCGAAAGCTGCTGTGCGTGACGTTGGCCGCGTCTTGCAGATGCCCTACGGGCAGGTCGACCGGCTGTCGAAGATGATCCCGGTCGAAGGCGTCAAACCTGTCAGCATTGAAAAGGCCCTCGCCGATGAACCCCGCCTGCGTGAAGAGGCGAAAGCGGAGGAGGTCGTGGACCGCCTGCTGACCTATGCCCAACAGGTCGAAGGGTTGTTGCGCAACGCATCGACCCATGCCGCCGGTGTCGTGATCGGGGATCGTCCGCTGGACGAGCTTGTGCCGCGGTATCAAGACCCGCGGTCCGACATGCCTGCGACCCAATTTAACATGAAATGGGTGGAGCAGGCGGGGCT
>JAHDGO010000158.1 GCA_020627605.1 Yoonia sp. | reverse complement strand
ACCCCGTCGCATGGGCTTTTCGCTGACCATCGACCAGACAGAGTGTTTGCTGGACAACCACAACGTCATCGGCATCAAGGAAAGCCAGCGCGACTTTTTCTATCACACGCATCTGTTGCAGCGGCTGGGGCACCGCATGTCGGTGATGACAGGTCCGTGCCATTACATCCTGCCGGCCTTTGCGCTGGGGGCAAAAGGGTTCATCGCCACGGGGCCAGAGTTTACCGACCTTGCGCCGTCACAGATGGCTACGGTGGGTGCCGGCGCACCCGACGACACCTATCGCAAGGCGCATTACCAACTGACCGTGCTATACGAGCTGTTGATGGGTACAGGCACCTGGCCTGCGGCTTTCAAGGCGGCGCTGAACCTGATCGGGCAGCCCGCCGGGGTGCCACGCGACCCGGTCCTGCCTTTGGGTGATGCCGATCTGGACAAGATCAAGCGCTGCTTTGACGAGCTGGGTATCTCTTATCAATGATCCGGCTGGTGCCAAACCACGCCGACCGCATCAGGCGCACGGCAGAAGTGACCTTTCACTTTGACGGCACCACATTGCCCGGCTGTGAGGGTGAGACGCTGATTGCAGCGCTGATGCGGGCTGGCGTGCTGCACCTGCGCAATGCACCCCATGATGGCGCACCACGCGGCGGGTTCTGCGCGATGGGGCTGTGTCAGGAATGCATGGTGCGCGTTGACGGTCAGGTGGTCGAGGCTTGCCGTGTTACCGTCACGCCCGGACTTCAGGTTGCGCGGCTGTGACAGCGGCGGATGTGGATATCGCCGTTCTGGGGGCCGGGCCTGCAGGCAGCACCGCCGCACTGGCCGCCGCACAAGCCGGGCTGCGTGTGGCCCTGCTGGATGAACAGGACGCACCCGGCGGACAGGTCTGGCGCGCCAAGTCCGCAGCGATCCTCTCGGCCCCGCACACGCCTGAAAGCAAGGCAGGTGCTGCCCTGCGGCAGGCTGTTGCGGATAGCAGCATCATGCTGCATCCCGCCACGCGCGTCTGGCAGATAGCCCGCACTGGCGACGGCTGGCAGATCGACACCCTGCGCGACGGGGCGACCGACAGCCTGACGGCCACACGGCTGATCATCGCCAGTGGCGCGCGCGAGGTCGTGCAGCCCCTGCCGGGCTGGACCACGCCGGGGGTGATCGGGCTTGCCGGGGCGACCGCCCTGTTCAAGCAGAACCTGACGGTGCCGGGGGCGCGAACGGTTGTGGCTGGTACCGGACCGCTGGTGTTTTACGTGGCCAGTGAGATCAGGCGTCTTGGCGGCACAGTGGCCGCCGTAGTCACCCCGAATACGCGCCGGGACTGGGCAGGCAGCCTGCCTGCCATGCTGGGCAAACCGGCGCTGGTGGCCCGTGGCGCACTTTGGGTGGCTGATCTGATGCTGTCGGGGGTGCCTGTGCTTTGGGGGCATCAGGTAACCGCTGTCGAAGGCGACACCCGCGTCAGCCGCATAACGGCGCAATCGGTGACAGGTGCCAGCACACACAACTTCGCCGCCGACAGCCTGTGCCTTGGCAACGGTCTGATGCCGCAGGTCGAGGCGGCCCAGATGCTGGGCGTGCCACTGCACCATGACGCGGCACTTGGCGGCTGGGTGCCGGCGTGCAGTGATGATGGGGTGACACCGGTGGCGGGGCTTTATCTGTGCGGAGACGGCACCGGCATTCGCGGTGCTGACGCCGCCGTGCATCACGGGCGGCTATGCGGGCTGCGCGCTGCTGCCGACGCCGGATGCACCAGTGGCCATGCGATGGATATCGCACGGCGCAACTGGCGGCGGGCGGCGCGTTTCGGTCTGGCGATGACGGCGCTGAGCCGCCCGACACCAGCACTTGCCCAATTGGCGAGCGATGACACGATCATCTGCCGCTGCGAAAGCCTGACACGGCGCGACATCCTTGCGGAAATCGGCAGCGGGGCAACCTCGACCAATGCGGTAAAATCCGGTTTGCGGGCAGGTATGGGGCCCTGTGGTGGCAAATACTGCCAGACATCCGTCGCCAGACTGATCGCCGCCGAAACCGGCGTGACCGAGGGGGCGGTTCCCCCACCCACACCGCGTCCGCCATTGCGCCCGGTGCCTGTCGCGGCCGCCGCAGGGCAGTTTGACTATGACGATTTGCCTATTCCGAAACCGGCCCCGCTATGAGCTACGATATCGCGATCATTGGCGGCGGGATCATGGGCTGCGCGACTGCGTTGCGGCTTGCCGCTGGCGGGATGCGGCCCATCGTGCTGGATCAGGGTGATCTGGGGCAAGGGGCGTCCGGCGTGAATGCGGGCACGCTCAGCCTGCAGATCAAACGGGTCAAGCTGATGCCCTATGCGCTGAAGGGGCATCATCTGTGGGAAGAGATGGGCACGGCCGTGGGTTTTGCCAAGACGGGGGGCTACACGCTGGCCTTCACCGACCGCGAAGTTGATTTGCTGCATGAACGCCAGACCATGAAACGCGAGGCTGGCGCGCCCATCACATTCGTGTCCAACAACGCGCTGCGCGCGGCAGAACCGGGCCTGACCCATGCCGTCAAGGCGGCAAGCTACTGCCCCGAAGACGGTTATGCCAATTCTGCGCTGACAGGGCAGTATTATCGAGGCAAACTGCAGGACGCCGGGATCGCCTACCGCGAACGGACCCCCGTCACGGGCATCGACAGGGTGGATGGCTATGAGCTGCAAACCCCTGCGGGGCCAGTGAGGGCCGCACGGGTGCTGCTGGCGGCAGGGGCATGGCTGAAACCCTTGGCCGCGCTGATGGATGTTGATTTGCCGGTGAACGCGCGGATCAATACCGTGTCAGTTACCGAACGGATGCCAGCGATGATGTCGCATGTCATCGGTCATGCCACAGGTCTTTTGACGATGAAACAGAAGGCCAATGGCACCGTCCTGATCGGCGGTGGCTGGCAAGGCAAGGGCACCCCGCAACAGGGCCGGGGCGAGGTTGATGTCGCCGCGGTCAAACCCAATCTGGCATTGGCCCAATACGCACTGCCTGCGCTGGGGACAGCGCGCGTGCTGCGGTCGTGGACCGGGTTTGAGGCCAATGTGCCGGACTTTTACCCCCTCGCCGGGACCCTGCCCGGCTTTGACGACGCCTTTGTGCTGGGCTGCGTCAGGGGTGGCTATACCATCGGGCCCTCCATCGGGCAGCTGATGGGTGATCTGATACTGGGGCGCAGCCCCGAAATGCCCTTGTTCGATCCCGGACGCAGCTTTGAAGAGGACAGACCATGACAGATGATCCCGCCCGCCTTGACGGCAAATTGGCCATCGTGACCGGTGGCGGCAGCGGCATTGGCGAGGCAACAGCCCATGTTTTTGCAAATGCCGGTGCGACCGTCGTGGTCACCGGACGGCGGCTGGAGCCGCTGCAGGCCGTGGCCGCAGCCATCGGCGGCCATGCGATTGCCTGCGATGTCTCTGATCAGGTGCAGGTCAAGGACATGTTCACAAAGGCCCGGCAGATCACCGGCCGGGTCGATGTGCTGCTGAACAACGCTGGCGGGCCGGGCCCCATCGCGCCGGTGGCAGAGGTCGACATGACCGCCTGGATCGATTGCATGAACATCAACCTCGTGGGGGCGATGTATTGCCTGCAGGAGGCCGCGAAGATCATGGGTGAACAGGGCGCGGGGTCCATCATCAATATGTCTTCGCTGATGGGTATTCAGGGCTATCCGATGCGATCGGCCTATGTGGCGTCGAAATTTGCGCTAATCGGGATCACCGAAACCATGGCGCGCGAACTGGGCCCCAAGGGAGTGCGCGTCAATGCGCTGATGCCCGGGGCGGTGTCAGGGGCCAATATGGACCGTATCCTTGCCCGCCGGGCAGAGGCAGAGGGCCGCCCCGCCGCAGAAATCGAGCGCGAGAATTATACCGATGTCGCCGCGCTCAAACGCTGGGTCGCACCCGAAGAGGTCGGGCGCGCCGCGCTTTACTACGCCAGCGACCTGAGCTCGGCGATTACGGGCGACAAGATGAAAGTGGATTGCGGGAGATTCTGATGACAACCACACACAGCCAACCCGACCTGATCACATTGCCGATGCCACACAGCTGGTTTGAGGCCGAAACCTCGCTGCCGCGCTACCGGATGAACCCACGCAACATCAAGGCTGGGATCGCCGCCCTGCAGATCGCGGCACGGCGGGTCCATGCAGACATCGCGGCACCTGACACAGATGCCGATGACAACACGCTTGATGGGGCGCAGCGGTCATTTGACCGGTATTTCTGCGTCGACAGATCCATGGCCCCGCCGGTTGATGTCTTTCGACTGGCGTTGTCGCGGGTGATCCCCGGCAGCGCTGGCGATATTGCTGGCGGACACAGCCTGTCAGAGGCAGAGCTGACAACACTGGCCACCGGTCTGCACCGGCTGGCCGATTGGGCGCAGTTCCCATCTGCCCTGCCTGATGGCAGTGGTGCGTCCGATAACCGCGCGCCGGATGCGCTGTTCCGCTGGAAGCAGCAGCATCACCTGTTCTTCGTGCTGATCCACGGCTTGCTTTACCTGCTGCATGTGCTGGAAGAAGCGCTGGACAAGGGGCATGCGCCGGTTGTGCGCTATATACTTGAGGATCTGGCCGATCTGCTCGAAGCCTCCACCGTGGCCTTCCAGATCGCCAGTGACTTCAGCCAGGATGCCTATGAAGAGGTGATCCGCCCTGACATGCTGGCCCATGATCCGCATTTTTCGGGCCTCTTTTACGCCGACCACAAAGAGTTTGTAACGCGTCTGCGGGTGCTGCGCCGCGTACCGGATGATTTTGAGGATGAAATGGCCCGGATCAACGACGCCATCACCAATGCCTATGAAGCGCACGCCTTGGTCTGCCTGCGTTTCGTCGGCGAAAGCGCCAGTCTGGCCTCCAAGGACGAGTCGCGCGTGGCCGCCGAAAGCATCCGCCAGAAATACGTCAAACGGACCAAGACAATCGCCGGGTTCACCACCCCGGACCGTCCGACGTCCTGACGTGGCCGCGATGCAGCTGACCATCCTTGGCTCTGGCACGCCTGAACCCTATCTGCGGCGCGCCTCCAGCGGGTATCTTTTGGATGTCGGGCGGGATGTCGTGCTGTTTGACTGCGGCGGCGGGGTTTTTGATAACCTGTTGCGGGCCGGACGGCGACTGTCAGAGATCACGCATCTGGTGTTCAGTCACCTGCACAGTGATCACATGATGGATTACGCCAGACTGGTACACGCTGCCTGGGATGAGGGTGGCGCACCGATCAGGGTTTACGGACCGGCACCGATTGCCGCGATCACGGACAAGCTGTTCGGGGCAGATGGTGTGTTAGCTGATGACCTGCGGTCGAGAACAGAATTGCTGCCTAGTCAGGAAGTCTGGAAAGCACGCGGTGGCACCCTGCCACGACCATGGCCGCAGCCGGTGGTGCAGG
>JAHDGO010000157.1 GCA_020627605.1 Yoonia sp. | reverse complement strand
AAGGCGGACTGGCCGTCGGTGGCACCGATGTTGTCGCCTATTTCACCGAAAGCGCGCCCGTTGCCGGCAGTCCGGATATCACGCTGGAGCATGAAGGCGTGACATGGCGTTTCGCATCAGAGGACAATCGCGCGGCATTCGAGGCTGATCCGGCCGCCTATATGCCACAGTACGGCGGCTATTGTGCCTATGCGGTCAGTCAGGGCTACACAGCGTCCACCGTGCGCGATGCCTGGACGATCGTTGATGACAAACTGTACCTCAACTTCTCTCTCAGCGTGCGCAGCCGGTGGGAACGTGACATCCCCGGCCACATCGCAGCAGCTGACGCCAACTGGCCCTCTGTGCTGGGCTAATACGGCCACATTGCTGGTGCCGCTTTGCGGTGGCACCAGCAAAAATGTCTGGCGCTAAGCCGCTGCTAACGCTACCCAAAGCGCCATGATTTACGCATCCGCATCAGAATGGCGCAACGCCCCGCAGAAACGTGTCCTGCTGTTTGCCATGTCCGGGCTTGGCAAGACCTATCTGTCGAACATGCTGCGCGAGACGGGTGACTGGTTTCACTATTCTATCGATTACCGGATCGGCACCCGCTACATGGGTGAAAAGATCGCTGACAACGCCAAGCGCGAGGCGATGAAGGTGCCGTTTCTGCGCGATCTGCTGCGGTCGAATTCGATCTATATCGGCTCCAACATCTCTTTCGATGACCTCAAACCGATGTCATCCTATCTGGGCAAACCGGGCGATCCGGCCAAGGGCGGGTTGGACTGGGCGGAGTACACCCGCCGTCAGGATGAGTTTCAGGCGGCAGAGGTGGCGGCACTGCGTGACACCGGTCATTTCATCGAGCGCTCTGTCGCGCTTTACCAATATCCGCATTTTGTCTGTGATACCGGCGGGTCGATCTGTGAATGGGTCGATGCGCATGATCCCAACGACCCGGTCCTGACTGATCTTGCCGCCAAGACCCTGATGGTCTGGATCGAAGGGACAGCGGCGCATACGGCAGAACTGATCCGCCGCTTCGACAAGGAACCCAAGCCGATGTCCTATGACCCGGCGTTCCTGTTGGCCACGTGGCGGGCCTATCTGGCAGAGTTCAATGTTGCCCCAGACAAGGTCGACCCCGATGATTTCATTCGCTGGGCCTTTGCCAAGGCGCTGGCGCATCGTCAGCCCCGCTATCAGGCGATGGCCGACAAATGGGGGATCACCGTGCCACAGGCCGCGGTGGAACAGGTCAAAGATACGGAGGGCTTTGTCAGCATGATCGCTGACGCCCTTGAGATGCGCGGCTAGGCCGCCTATCTCTGCCCTCTTATCAGGAATTGACCGATGCCCATCAAACTGCCCTCTGCCCTGCCCGCCTATGACGTTTTGTCGAACGAAGGCGTTATGGTGCTGGATGAAGATACCGCCACCCATCAGGATATCCGCCCGCTGCGGATCGCCTTGCTGAACCTGATGCCCAAGAAGATTCAGACCGAAAATCAATTCGCCCGTCTGATTGGGGCCACCCCTTTGCAGATTGAATTGTCGCTGATCCGCATGTCAGAGCATCAGACAAAGAACACCGCCGCCGCGCATATGGCAGAATTCTATCAGCCGTTTTCAGCCGTGCAGGACCAGAAATTTGATGGGCTGATCATCACAGGTGCCCCGATTGAGCATCTGCCGTTTGCGGATGTGACTTACTGGGAAGAGCTGTGTCAGGTCTTTGACTGGACCCAGACCAATGTGCATTCGACCTTTGGTGTGTGCTGGGGCGGCATGGCGATGATCAACTATTTCCACGGCGTCAAGAAACACATGCTGGATCACAAGGCATTCGGCTGCTTTCGTCATGTGAATATGGCCCCAGCCTCACCCTATCTGCGTGGCTTTTCCGACGACTGCGTGATCCCTGTCAGCCGCTGGACCGAGATGCGTCAGGACGAGATCGATGGCGCTGGCCTGACGACGCTGATCACCAGTGAGGAGGCTGGCCCGGCATTGGTCGAGGACCCGGCGCATCGCGCTCTCTATATCTTCAACCATTTCGAGTATGACAGTGGTACGCTGAAACAGGAATACGACCGCGACGTGGCCAATGGCACGCCAATCAACGTGCCGATGAATTATTATCCCGAAGATGACCCAACGAAAGACCCGCAAAACAGGTGGCGAAGTCACGCACACCTTCTATATGGCAACTGGATAAACGAAATTTACCAGAGCACGCCCTTCGCGTTGGATCAAATTGGCACGTAAAGCATTCCTACTGACCGCCGCCGCCGTCGGCATTGGCGCCATCCTGACCGGTTGCACCGCATCGGTCAGGGCCGACCGCGCAGAGGCGGCCTTTCCCCCGATAGGTGATTTTGTCGAGGTCGCGGGCGGCCGCGTGCATTACGTGCAAGAGGGTGAAGGCCCAGACGTCATCCTGCTGCATGGTGCTGGCGGGAATGTGCGCGATTTCACCTTTAGTCTGATGGGTCAGTTGGCTGACCGGTACCGGGTCACTGCCTTTGACCGACCCGGTCAAGGCTACACAGACCATGTGCCTGGCATCGCAACAGGTGCCTTTGCGACCGAAGGCGACAGCCCGATGGCACAGGCCGAAATGCTGCGCGAGGCTGCGGCAACTTTGAACATCGAGAACCCGATTGTGGTCGGCCACAGTTTTGGCGGCATCGTCGCGATGGCGTGGGCCAATGGCGCATTGGATCAAACGCGCGGGACTGACGCAGCTGCGGTCGTGTCCTATGCCGGTGTGCTGATGCCATGGCCCGGCGATCTGGGCGCCTATTACACCATCAACGGGAGCGCATTGGGTGGTGCGGTTGTCGTGCCGCTGATCAGTGCCTTTGTGCCGGACAGCCGCGTCGAAGAGGCGATCAGAAATACCTTTGCACCGCAGGAACCTGTTGAAGGCTACGTCGACTATATCGGCGGCGCACTGACCCTGCGCCCTGATGCTTTTCGCGCAAACGCCCGACAGGTGAACACCCTGCGTCCCCATGTTGTTGAAATGTCCGCGCGTTATCCGGAACTGACCTTGCCGATTGAGATTATTCACGGCACCGCCGACACGACTGTACCGATCAATGTGCACCCTGAAGAGCTGATCAAGATCGTGCCCTCTGCCAATCTGACCCCGATGGAGGGGATTGGCCACCAGCCGCATCAGGTGGATGAAGCTGCGGCGATAGCTGCAATTGACCGCGCCGCAGAACGCGCCGGTTTGCGCTGATCCGGTCACGGTTGCGATCAACCTGCGCAGTTGAATTGCGCAACGGCCTGCAAACCCCCATATATAAACCCAGAAGATCGGGAGAGTTTTCATGGATTTACCCTTTGATGGTGGCATCAGTCGATTCTACAACGACGCAGCCCCGGACGCCGTGCGCGACGCCATCACGTCGGCCAAGAAGGGTGAAATCATCAATCCCGATTACCCCTACGACAAACGCTGGGGCAAGTCCGACTACGAAGAAGCGCTCGCCGCGCTTCAGATTGAATTGGTGCGGATGCAGGCCTGGGTACGCGAAACCGGGCAGCGCATTGCCATCGTCTTTGAAGGCCGCGATGCCGCTGGCAAAGGCGGCACGATCAAGCGGTTCCGCGAAAACCTGAACCCGCGCGCAGCCAAGGTTGTGGCCCTGTCGAAACCCACTGACACAGAGGCCGACCAATGGTATTTTCAGCGCTATATCGCGCATTTACCGGCCAAAGGTGAAGTCACGATCTTTGACCGCAGCTGGTACAATCGCGGCGTGGTGGAGCATGTTTTCGGCTTCTGCACCCCTGATCAGCGCGAGCGCTGGTTCGCCCAGGTGCCAGAGTTCGAGGATATGCTGGTCAAGGAAGGCATCAAGGTTTTCAAAATCTGGCTGAACGTCGGCCGCGCCACGCAGTTGAAGCGCTTTCTGGACCGCGAAAGCGATCCGCTGAAGCAGTGGAAGCTCAGCTGGATTGATGTGGAAGGGTTGGCAAAATGGGATGCCTATACCGCCGCGATCGATGAAACGCTCGATCGCACCCACACCGATCATGCGCCCTGGACGATTGTGCGATCAGACGACAAGCGCCGCGCGCGGGTGCAGGTCATCCGCCACATCCTGAGCCAGCTGGACTACGACACCAAAGACGCGGATGCGCTCACCCCGCTTGACCCCAAGATTGTCGGAGGTCCCGACCTCTGGCATGCCTAAGCGCGGTTATCATCACGGCAATCTGCGCGAGGCGCTGATTTCAGGCTGTCTGACGCTGATCGAAAAGCGTGGACCGACGGGATTCACCCTGTCAGAGGCCGCGCGCGAGGCCGGCGTGACACCTGCAGCTGTCTATCGCCATTTCGAAGGGCGCGAAGACCTGATCGCCGCCGCCGCCCAGCAAGGCTATGGGCTCTTTGGTGATCTGATGGAGCACGCCTATGGGGACGGGCAGCCCTCTGCTCTTGCCGCGTTTGAGGCGACGGGCCGCGCCTATCTGGCCTTTGCGCGCAAATATCCCGGCTATTACATCGCGATGTTCGAATCCGGTATTTCCATCAACCGCACGCCGGAACTGAACGCAGTCGCAACCAAGGCGATGGGTGTGCTGGAAAAGGCGGCAACCGCGCTCAGCCAGCATATTCCGGCGGACAAACGCCCGCCGCCGCAGATGTTCAGCGCGCATATCTGGGCGATGAGCCACGGTGTCGTCGAACTTTTCGCCCGTTCCAACCCCGGCACGCAAAGCCCCTTCCCGCCAGAGGACTTGCTGGAAACCGGCATCGGGATCTATCTGCGCGGACTTGGCCTGATCGCCCCTGACAGCTGAGGACACAATGGACAGCCGCTTTGCGATCTACTTTTTCATGATGGGCTGGTCCGATACCTACCTGAATGACTGCCCGACGGACTGCTTTGCGGTGACCGAGGCACCCGAACGTGTGCACATCCAATATGGCGACACGTATTTTCAGGAAGACATCATCGGGGATGAAATTTTTGTCAGCTACGACATCCCCCGCCGCTACGGCGCTGTGCAGCCGACGATCGGTGCCAGCCTGACCAGCGACAACGACCTGTGGGTCGGCGCCGGTGGTAAATGGTCAAGCGAGCGGATCAGCGACGGCCCATTCTTTGTCGAGGTTTCGCTGATGCCGGGCCTCTATCTCCAAGGAGATGGTCCCGATCTTGGCTTTCCGGTGCAATGGCGTGGCGCGCTTGGCGCCGGGGTAAATTTCGGCGATGCCGGCAGCCTGTCGATGTTCTTCGATCATCGGTCAAACGCCAACGCGACAGAGCTTAATCCGGGTATCGAAACCGTTGGGATCAGGCTGAGTTACAGGCTGGAATGACAAAGGGCGGCCCAATGGACCGCCCTCTTCAAAATCTCTGTCGCGATTAACGCTTGGAGAACTGGAAGCTCCGGCGTGCTTTGCGCTTACCGTACTTCTTACGCTCAACCACGCGGCTGTCGCGTGTCAGGAAGCC
>JAHDGO010000156.1 GCA_020627605.1 Yoonia sp. | reverse complement strand
ATACTTAATTCGCAAAACCGATCTTGCCTGACAGGGTGAACCCCGTGGCAAGAGGCATAGCAGGTAATAGTTTTGAATTTTTCCCCTTCCCGCGTCCAAGCTTGGCGTACACACTGTCGTTCAATGACGTTGTTCTTCAGTGTTCCAATCAGACGGCTGGTCATGCGCCAAGAGGCGCTGCAAAGCGCAGACAAAACCAGTCGAGGCAGCCAATGACCGCGCAGCACACCCGCCCGCATGGTGTCGTTATCGCGCCGGGTAAATTCGTGATCGAACAGCGCCCCGCGCAAGTTGAAGTCGCCGCAGACTGGGTCATGATCGACATCTGCGCAGTCGGCTTGTGCGGAACGGACTATCATATTTTCGAAGGCAAGCACCCGTTCCTGCAATACCCCCGCGTCATTGGCCACGAACTCAGCGGGCGCGTCGCGGCCAATGGTGCAGGGTTTTCTGCAGGCGAACTGGTTGTCGTCAATCCGTATCTCTCCTGCGGCACCTGTCATCCCTGCAAGGGGGGCAAGCCCAATTGCTGTGCCAATCTCGCAGTGCTGGGCGTGCATCGCGATGGCGGCATGACACCACAAATCGCTGTTCCTGCCAGCAACCTGATCCGCGCAGAGGGATTGACACAGCAGCAGGCTGCCATGGTCGAATTTCTGGCCATCGGCGCCCATGCGGTCGAACGTAGCGGTGTCAGCGAAAACGACTGTGTGCTCGTAACCGGGGTTGGCCCCATCGGGATCGGCACGGCCCTGTTCGCCCGCCTGAAAGGTGCCAAGGTTTCGCTGCTGGATCTCAGTACAGAGCGATTGCAAGCAGTCTCGCAACGCTTCGGCTTTGAAAACACCTATGTCTCTGTCGCCGAAGCAACTGGCAAGAGTGACGGGTTTGATGTGGTCTTCGATGCCACCGGGCATGGCGGCGCAATCGAGAGGGGCTTTGCCGCGGTGGCCTTTGGTGGCACCTACGTTCTTGTCAGCGTGGTCAAGGACGACATTACCTTCAGTGATCCGGAGTTTCACAAACGTGAAATGTCCCTTCTGGGCAGCCGCAACGCGCTGCGGTCGGATTTTGACAAGGTCATTGCCGCGATACTGGCCGGCGACATCGATACGGATTTGTTGTTCTCGCTGGAACTGCAACTGGAAGAGCTGCCCGCCCGCATGGAGGGCCTTGCCGGGGACCGCGGTGAACTGATCAAGGTGATAGTGACGCTGGGGGGCTGAGTTTGACTGCCAAAACACTCCAGCTGCACCCCGACGACAATATCGCCATTGCGTTGCAGGATCTGAAGACAGGTGAATGTGGCGCGGCAGAGCCTGTCCCGAAATCCCATAAGATCGCGACACAGCCCATCGCTGCGGGCAAGAATGTCCTGCGCTACGGCCAGATCATCGGAATGGCCGACAGGGATATCCCCGCAGGATCACATGTGCATGACCACAATATGAGCATGGGTGCGCAGGCCACGCGCGCCACCGTCGGAACGGCCGCACATTCAATGCCCATGCCAGAGACGCCCCGCACCTTCCTTGGCTATCACCGCGATGGCGGCCGCGTTGGAACACGCAATTACATCGGCATTCTGACGACCGTGAATTGTTCGGGGTCTGTTGCACGGTTCATGGCAGAGGCGGCAGAGCAATCGGACCTTCTTGCCCAATTCCCAAATGTGGATGGCATCGTGCCCATCTTTCACAACAGTGGTTGCGGCATGTCGCACCGTGGCGATGGTTATGACCTGCTATTGCGCACTCTCGCCGGCTATGCGCGGCACCCGAATTTTGGCGCTATTCTGATTGTGGGGCTGGGCTGTGAAGTGCTGCAACTGGCCGATCTGGTCAAGGGGCGACAGATCACCAGCGACGGCAGCCTGCGCTACATGACGATCCAGCAAACCGGCGGGACGCGGCGCACGATTGATGCTGGGCTGGCACATCTGGCGTCGCTGGCGGACATTGCGAACGCCGCCTTGCGTGAACCCGCGCCAGTGTCCGAACTGGTGCTGGGGATGCAATGCGGCGGTTCTGACGGATATTCCGGGTTCACGGCGAACCCCGCCCTTGGCGGCGCATCGGATCTGCTGGTGCAGCATGGCGGCACATCGATCCTGTCGGAAACGTCCGAGATTTACGGCGCAGAACATCTGCTGACCGCGCGCGCGACCTCCTCGGCTGTGGCAGACGCGCTGATGGACAAGCTGCGCTGGTGGGAGGATTACTGCGCCTGCCACGGCGCGCAGATGAACAACAACCCCAGCCCCGGCAACAAGCGGGGCGGCTTGACGACGATCCTTGAAAAATCACTCGGGGCAGTGGCCAAGGCCGGGCATGCCCCCCTGTCGGGCGTTTTCGACTACGGCGCGCCAATCACGGAACGCGGCCTCGTGTTCATGGACAGTCCGGGCTACGACCCCTGTTCGGTCACGGGACAGGTCGCATCCGGCGCCAACCTGATTGCCTTTACCACCGGGCGCGGATCGGTGTCGGGCTACAAACCGACACCCTGTCTGAAACTGTCGTCCAACACGGACCTCTACACACGCATGGGCGATGACATCGACATCAACTGCGGTGACATCGTTGACGGAACACCCCTTGCCGACAAAAGCGCCGAGATTTTTGAGGCGATGATTGCGACAGCCAGCGGCGCGCAAACCAAAAGCGAGGCGCAAGGCTTTGGCGGGGTGGAGTTCGTGCCATGGCAGATCGGCGCGGTGCTTTAGGCCGTTGGAAATGTCGGCTTGATCGATGCGACCGCTGGTCTGCGCAGCGTTTTCCAAAGCCAGAACAGCATCAGCAGCACGATGATCAATTCGGGCAGCGACAATATACCTGACCGCTGCACGACCTCGGGGAATGCAGAGGCACCCGGTCCGGTAAAGGCGGACCCCGCCGCGATGAAAAAGCCGGTGCACATCCGTGTCAGATGTTGGGCAATACGGTGTCTGTTGGTCACGACCCTGCCCAAGCACATGCGCAAGTCACCGGCAGCGGCGATTGCCGCCATGCCAAAGAGGAAAAAATAGTCCGCCGCCGGAAATCCGTAGAGGTGCCCGTCAGGCATGGTCGTTGCGGACCACCCCGCCGCAAAAAGCCCAACAGCGTTCAAGGCGTTCAGAGCACCGACCGCCACGAACCATCTTTTTGCGCCGGGTGCATTGATGCGCGCGGCCAGCACGCCGCTCGCCACCAAGGTCGCACCCAGAATTCCGGCAAAGAATGTGATCCACAGTGTCTCATACCGCAATGCGCCAAGGGCTCCGCCCAAGAGTGAAGACACTCCCATGCTGTAAACAAAAATGCCACCTGCCCTGACATGCAGGTTGCGCCCTTTGCGTGATGCAAGCGCAGCTGCGCCAGCACCCACGGCAACTGTGCCGAGTGTGACATGGGCGGTGATAACGATGGATTCAAAAAGCGGCATGGCCAGACCTGTCAGTAGTGGTGATTTGGCGGGGTCATGGCGCCTTCAGACGGTCCTGTCGTCCGCGCATGACGGCGCGGACATTTGCATGACCATTCGGACAAGCGGGTGCATTGATACAACTGTGGAAAGCAGACTAGGTAGCAGTATGGACAACGCAGCTGTCATCATTCTTGCCGGGCTTTGCCTCGGTATTGCTTTGACGGGGTGCCTCTCCGTTCTCGTCCACCCCAGCAGCGTGCGCCAGCGGGCGGCGCTGGCCGTGATCTATGTTGCGTTTATGGGGCTGACGGGATTGCCGCTGATCAGAGCCTTCGCAGCGCCTGTCCTGACGTTCTACCTGCCGGTGCTGTTGATCCTGCTCCTGATCCTGCCACCCGCCTTCTATCATTTCGTTCTTGCCAAGACAGACACGGCACCCCCAGCGCGCATTCCATGGCGTGACAGGGCACTGCCCTTGATCGGCCTGTTGGTTTGCATCGGTTTCTGGGTCTTGCCGACGCAGGCCAAAGACACGCTGTTTCTGGCAGGTGATCTGCCGCCCGGTGTTTGGCCAGCCGCACTGGCGCTGATCACCTTTGGGCTGATCCTGATCTGGCTGGTGACGTCACCGGCCTATCTGGTTGCCGTCCTACGCCGTCTTGCCGCCTACCGCGCCCGTATCCGTCAGCTTTATTCCAACCTGGAAAAGCGGGATTTGCGATGGGTCGATCTGGTGATGGGCTTGCTGGTGGTGATCTGGGCCGCCGGGGCTGTTGCGCTGGCGGATGACAACCTTGGTGATGGCACCCTTCTGGATGACGCAATCCTGCTGGTGCTGACCGCGTGCTGTTTGCTGGCGCTCAATATCTTTGCGGGTATTGCGCCACCAGAGGCTTTACCGGGGACTGAGGCAAGTGAACCTGACCTGAAATATGCCCGCTCTGCACTGACAGAGGAACATACCGCAAAACTGGCGCAACGGATTGAGGCGGCGATGCAGAAGGATGCGCTCTATCTTGACCCAGGTCTGTCGTTGCAGAAACTGTCACAGCATATCGGCGCGGTGCCCAACCAGGTGTCGCAAACACTCAATCAGGAAATCGGCGCCTCTTTCTTTGACTATGTCGCACGGTGGCGGATCATGGCGTCAAAACCGCAGGTCGCGGCAGGAGAGGCCTCTGTCCTGACCATTGCCTTTGCGGTCGGCTTCAACTCCCGCTCGACGTTCTACAAGGCGTTCAAACGCGAAACCGGCATGACCCCAAAGGACTACCGGCGCGCGCATGGAAACGCTGTGTAAAACGGGCGTTGGCCAGATCCGCGGCCGCGCTTTTGCGCGTGAGGCGAACAGCCGCTTTGTGGGCGGTTGTCGTTCGGGTTTCTGACTTGTTTGGTGCTCGCCAACGCGCTCGGAAACAGCACCACCCTGCTGCGCGTCAGATGCACATCTGGCGTAGCTGCGGTTCCGATTGTACGGGATGCCCAACCAATTGTGGGTGGCGTTCAGCACGGGCGCATTTTGTTGGTGCGACAGCGATGCGTCCACCATCGCTGCACCCAACCAACAAAAAAAGCCACGCGCTTGGCGTGGCCTTTCCCGAATTCCGTCAGGCGATCAGTTACTTGATCTTGCCTTCTTTATAGTCCACGTGCTTGCGCGCAACGGGGTCATACTTCTTGATGACCATTTTCTCTGTCATCGTGCGTGCGTTCTTTTTGGTCACATAGAAATGCCCGGTCCCCGCGGTGGAGTTCAGGCGGATCTTGATGGTGGTTGGCTTCGCCATGTCTCATCTCTCCTGATTGCGGGCCGGTTGCGGCACTGCGCAGTAAACTGAATGAAGCTGCCTTTTACGCGCGGCGCTGCCTGAGTCAACCGGAAAGGTGCGGAAAGGTCGCGATGACAGCAAACACTGCGCGCATCGGTGCCGGCGCTGGCGAACGCTGGTGCATTGGCTGTCGCGCACCCCAACCAAAGTCTGGCGCGGTGCGGGCCATCCCCGGTTCGGCCTGACGGTGGTGTGTTACATCCGCATCCTAGCCTGAACCGCTTCACCGCCCGGTCCTGCAAGTCAGCTATATCTCCCACAGTGTCGGTCATTTGCGCGGATGGCCT
>JAHDGO010000155.1 GCA_020627605.1 Yoonia sp. | reverse complement strand
GGTCCAGCACGACACCGTTGCCAATGACCGACAGCTTGCCCCCCCGCACCACACCAGATGGCAGCGCATGCAGTTTGTAGACCTCGCCATCAATGACCAGCGTGTGGCCTGCGTTATGGCCGCCCTGAAAGCGCGCGATCACGTCGGCCCGTTCTGACAGCCAATCCACGATCTTGCCTTTGCCTTCATCGCCCCATTGCGCGCCGACGACCACTACGTTTGCCATAAGAATCCATCCTTTGCAGAGTGCGTGCCCCCTATATCGCCGCCCCCTGCGCGGGGAAACCGCAAAATGCGCATGCCGTGCGGGGGCTGGACAGGTTGCGCAGACAGCGGCATGGTCTGCGCCGAGCAGAAGAAGAGGCAAAAGATGGGCTTTTTGATCCGGTGGGCATTCGCGTTTGTGTTGCTGGCGGCAACCTACAACCCCACACAGTGGAATTTTGTGCGTTGGAGCATGGCGAATTATCAGGAAAGCCTGTCGCTGACCGTGCTTTTCGGCCTGATCCTTTTGGTGGGCTACATCATCTATCTGCGCGCAACACTGCGATCCATTGGTCTTTTTGGGATGATCCTGATCCTTGCCGTTGTCGCGACAGTGCTCTGGGTTCTGTTCGATCAGGGCGTGATCAGTCTTGACGATCCAACGATCAACACCTGGATCGCGATTGTTGCCCTATCCATCGTGCTGGCCGTCGGCCTGTCGTGGTCGATTGTACGGCGCAAGCTGTCCGGTCAGGCCGATGTGGACGACATTGATGAATAACGGCTGACCTGACCTGCGCGGCTGGACATCGGGAGGTAGAGATGGTCGCAATCAAAACAAATGATTTCAAACTGATCACGGCAAAGCCCTTTGCCCCCAATCTGGGGGCCGACATCTATGGCGTGGACCTGAGCCAGCCAGTCCCCGACGACCAGTTCGCCGAGATCAAGGCGGCCTTTCACCAGTATCAGGTGCTGTTCTTTCGCGAACAGAAAGAGATCCCGCCAGCCCGGCATATCGCCTTTGGAAAACGCTTTGGCCCGCTGCATGCCCATCCTGCCGCGCCCACCATGGACGGGTTCCCCGAGATTTTTGAAATTCATGCCACCAAGGATTCAAAGATCGCCAACGGCGAGTTCTGGCATTCAGACGTGTCCTGCGACGAGGTGCCGCCACTGGGCACGATGCTGCAAATCCATATCGCGCCACCTTGCGGCGGCGACACGATGTTCAGCGACATGTATGCCGCCTATGATGATCTGTCACAGCCGCTGAAGGACATGCTGGACGGGCTGACCGCCCTGCACAGTTCCGAACATATCTACAAGGGCCGCTACAGTGATCGCGGGCGCAATGACGCCGAGATCGATTGCCCGGAGGCCGTGCATCCGATTGTGCGCACTCATCCAGACACTGGGCGCAAGGCGCTGTTCGTCAATCGGACCTTCACTACTCGGATCGTCGGCCTGTCAGACAGCGAAAGTGCGGCCATTCTTGAGATGCTGTTCACCCATGCCGAACATATCAACTATCAGATCAGGTTCCGCTGGTCGCTGAACGATATGGCCTTCTGGGACAACCGCTGCTGCATGCATCGCGCGATCTGGGACTATTGGCCGGAAGAACGCAAAGGCCGCCGTGTCACAATCAAGGGTGACAGGCCGGTCTAGCCGCCGCACGCGGCAAAATCGACACCGTTTCAGGGGTTGCGGGATTGCATCGCAGCTTTTAGATACCGCGTGTTCGTGACCGCCCCGAAAGGCCCCACATGGAAAACGTTGTCCTTGTCATCCACCTGATCCTTGCGCTGGCATTGATCGGTACTGTGCTGTTGCAACGGTCCGAAGGCGGTGGTCTGGGTATGGGCGGCGGCGGTGGCGGTGCAACCGGATCGCGCCCTGCCCCCACAGCGATGAGCAAGTTTACATGGCTGCTGGCGATTGCCTTTATCTGCACTTCTATCGCGCTGACGCTGATTGCGGCCAACAGCTCTGCCGGGTCTTCCGTTGCTGACCGACTGGGACTGGAACCGACCGAAGACGGTGTCGAGGTGCCAAGTCTGGGCGACAGCCTGCTGCCGCCATCCTCTGATGATGCGCCGCTGGTGCCGTCAGGCGACTAACCACAAGCAGTTGCAGCGGCACTATTCGCTGCAACATCATGTTGGGTCACCGGTTGCCAAATCGCGGCGAATCCGCTAAGGCTTAAATCCCGTGATGATGCGAATTTTACGGTTCGCAATCCCACTCATTTTGGACGTTTTCACGGGGGTTTCCTGCACATGGCGCGCTTTATCTTTATCACTGGCGGTGTGGTGTCATCCCTTGGCAAGGGGCTGGCCTCGGCGGCACTTGGTGCGTTGCTGCAGGCCCGTGGCTATTCGGTCCGCCTACGCAAGCTGGACCCTTACCTGAACGTCGACCCCGGCACGATGTCACCTTTTGAACATGGTGAGGTGTTTGTGACGGATGATGGCGCCGAAACCGATCTCGACCTTGGCCATTACGAACGCTTCACCGGTGTGCCAGCGCGCAAGACCGACTCTGTCTCGTCGGGGCGCATTTATTCGGACGTGCTGGAAAAGGAACGCCGTGGCGACTACCTCGGCAAAACCATTCAGGTCGTTCCCCATGTGACCAACCAGATCAAGGAATTCATCAGCATCGGCGAAGATGAGGTTGATTTCATGCTCTGCGAAATCGGCGGCACAGTAGGCGACATCGAAGGCCTGCCGTTCTTTGAGGCGATCCGCCAGTTCGCCCATGACAAACCTGTGGGCCAGTGCATCTTTATGCATCTGACGTTGCTGCCCTATCTGGCCGCCAGTGGCGAACTGAAGACGAAGCCAACCCAGCACTCTGTCAAGGAACTGCAATCCATCGGGATCGCGCCAGATATCCTTGTGTGCCGGTCCGAACAGCCCATTCCGGAAAAGGAACGCGAGAAGATCGCGCTGTTCTGTAACGTGCGCAAACAATGCGTGGTGGCCGCCTATGATCTGAAGTCGATCTATGAGGCCCCGCTGGCCTATCATGAGCAAGGGCTGGATCAGGCGGTGCTGGATGCCTTTGGCATTTCCCCCGCCCCGCAGCCAAAGCTCGACGTCTGGCACGATGTCTATGACCGCATCCACAACCCCGAAGGCAAGGTGAAGGTCGCCATCGTCGGCAAATACACCCAGCTGGAGGATGCTTATAAATCCATTGCAGAGGCGCTGACCCATGGCGGCATGGCCAACCGCGTCAAGGTCAAGATCGAGTGGGTCGATGCAGAGCTGTTTGACCGCGAAGACGCCGCCCCCTTTCTGGAAGGCTATCATGCGATCCTTGTGCCCGGCGGCTTTGGCGAGCGCGGCACGGAAGGCAAGATCAAGGCGGCGCAATTCGCCCGCGAGAAGAAGATCCCCTATCTGGGCATCTGCCTTGGCATGCAGATGGCGGTGATCGAGGCGGCGCGCAACGTCGCCGGCATGGCAAAGGCCGGGTCAGAAGAATTTGACCACGAAGCCGGGCAAAAACGGTTTGAGCCTGTTGTCTATCACCTCAAGGAATGGGTGCAGGGCAACCATACCGTCGCGCGCAAGGCCGATGACGACAAAGGCGGCACGATGCGGCTGGGGGCCTATGACGCGACATTGACCGAAGGTTCGAAAGTGGCCGAGGTCTATGATGCCACCACCATCGAAGAGCGGCACCGCCACCGCTATGAGGTCGACATCAAGTATCGCGAGACGCTGGAAAAGGCCGGGCTGATGTTTTCCGGCATGTCCCCTGACGGCAAACTGCCAGAGATCGTGGAATGGAAAGACCACCCGTGGTTCATCGGCGTGCAGTTTCATCCAGAGTTGAAGTCAAAGCCTTTCGCGCCGCATCCCCTGTTTGCCGATTTCGTGCGGGCGGCAGTTGATACGTCACGGCTGGTCTAGACAAAAGTCTGACAATGGCAGGCGCGTGTTGCAATTTGCCTGTCACATTCAGATAGTGAGTGCGATTTTTGTTTTGTTTAAAAGGCTTATTTTTGCCCCATGCCCTCTGACATCCCTGCCACCACGAACAAGGCCGCAGACCGGCTCAGCTGGTCTTTGTGCATCTGCACATACAACCGCCCGCAGTTTCTGGTAGAGACTTTGCGCCATGCGCTGGCGCAGACATGGCTGCCTGACGAGGTGGTTGTCGTGGATGCCTCTGACAACTGGCAGGACAACAAGACCCAGATGCAGGACGCATTCCCCGACGGCTGGGCCCAGGTCCGCCTGATCTATGTCGCGGCTGACGTGCGGTCACTGACCTATCAGCGCAATCAGGCGGTGCGGCTGGCCACGTCAGATATCGTCTGTTCGCTGGATGATGACATCTATCTTTATCCTGACGCTGCCGCCGTGATCATGGGAATTTACGCAGCCGACCCCAATGAGGCTGTTGCCATGGTTGCTGGCCAATTCACCGATGGGCCCTACGATGCCGCGACCCCGGCAGAGGTGGCCGCCGAGACGCCGCAATCTGCCCCGTCACTCAAGCAGCGCCTGCGCTGGTGGCTTGAAGGGCAGTTGGCCATTGACGCGCATTTCGTCCCCTACGGCCCCCCGATTGATCGCAGCCCGCTGCCAGCGCCTGTCGCGGCGGCAGGTGGCAGCCCCGGCGGGGTAATCAATGGCGGCCGCATGACCCTGCGCCGCAAGCACACTGATCAGGTGCAATGGTCGGAAATGCTGCGCTATTACCCGCCGCATGACGACACCGATGTCTCCTATCGCATGTCGCGGCTGGGGCGTCTGGTGCATGCCAATGGTGCCGGATTTTTTCATGCCGATGGCAATGACCGCAAAACGGGCCGGTTTCGGGCCAATGTCATTCGGGTGCAGAACCTGATGGCCCTGCACCGCGTCCACAGTGACACCAAGGGCCGGTCGGCCTTGCGCCTTATCGGGTCTTATCTGAAATTCGCGGGGCTGTATTGCCTGATCGACCCCGCGCAAAAGCGTCTGACCTTCCCCGTTGCACGGGCCTATCTGCAGGGGGCTGTTCAGGTGCCGTTTTTCCTGTTCTGGCCATTCCGCGACTTCAAAGGCTGGTACACCGCCCTGCAGGAAAAGAAGCGTAACAAGCGCTAGGCCTCTACTGGGGCTTTTCCTTCGCCGCCCCTTTCGCTATCTGCACCTGCGACCCCAGGAGTGACGACAGATGGCCATGGAAAAGACTTTCAACACCGCAGAGGCAGAGCCGCGCATCTACAAGATGTGGGAAGACAGCGGTGCATTCAAAGCAGGCGCAAATGCCAGCCGGGATGAGACGTTTTGCATCATGCTGCCACCGCCCAACGTCACAGGGCATCTGCATGTGGGCCACGCCTTCAACCACACACTGATGGATATCCTGACCCGCTGGAAGCGGATGCAGGGCTATGACACGCTCTGGCAGCCGGGGCTGGACCATGCGGGGATCGCCACGCAGTTGATGGTCGAAAAGGAACTGGCCGAAACCCAGCAGCCCAAGCGCACCGAGATGGGGCGCGAGGCGTTTCTTGGCAAGGTCTGGGAATG
>JAHDGO010000154.1 GCA_020627605.1 Yoonia sp. | reverse complement strand
ACCTCGCACCGACTGAAAACCAACACGCAATCAGCCACGGCCTTCCGCGGGTTTGGCGGCCCGCAGGGGGTGCTGGGGATTGAGCGGGTGATGGACCATATCGCGGCCACGCTTGGTCAGGACCCTGCGGTCATCCGCCAGCGGAATTACTATACCGCGATGGACGCAGGGGGGCTGTCCGCCCCCCGCCCTGCGGGCCCCCCCGAGGATATTTCCGAACAGAAGAAGCCGGGGACTGGCAGGCGCTATGGTGGATCGTACTCGCCGCAGCCCGCCATGCAGACGACCCCTTACCAGATGCCGGTCAGTGATTTCATTTTGCACGAAATGACAGAGGCCTTGCTGGCGCGGTCCGACTACCACAAGCGCCGCGCGGTGATCGCCAACTGGAACCGGGCAGAGCCGGTCCTGAAGAAGGGCATTGCCTTCACCCCGGTGAAATTCGGGATTTCCTTTACCCTCAGCCACCTCAATCAGGCGGGTGCGCTTGTGCATGTCTATGCCGATGGATCGGTACATATGAACCACGGCGGGACCGAGATGGGGCAGGGTCTGTTCCAGAAGGTCGCACAGGTCGCGGCCAGCCGGTTCGGGATTGATGTCAGCGCCGTCAAAATCACCGCGACCGATACCGGCAAGGTGCCAAATACCTCTGCCACGGCGGCCTCTTCCGGGTCGGACCTCAACGGGATGGCGGTGGCCGCGGCTTGCGATATGATCCGGGACCGCATGGCAGTCTGTCTGGCCGAGCTGCATCAGGCGCAGGTGGAAGATGTGCAGTTTGTCGATGGCACTGTGACCATCGGAGCGACGGTCATGAGTTTTGCCGAAGCTGCGCAAACCGCTTACCTGAACCGGGTCAGCCTGTCGGCCACAGGGTTCTACAAGACGCCTGATCTGTCATGGGACCGGATCAGGGGTGAAGGCCGCCCGTTCTTTTATTTCGCGCAAGGGGCCGCCGTCAGCGAAGTTGTGATCGACACGCTGACTGGCGAAAACCGCATCCTGCGCACCGATATCCTGCATGACGCTGGCACTTCTCTGAACCCGGCCCTCGACATCGGGCAGATCGAGGGTGGTTTTGTCCAAGGCGCAGGCTGGCTGACCACGGAAGAACTGGTCTGGGATGACACAGGCCGTTTGCGGACCCATGCGCCATCGACCTACAAGATCCCTGCCTGTTCGGACCGGCCACCTGTGTTCAATGTCACCCTCTGGGATCAGCCCAATCCGGCGCAGACGATCTATCGCTCAAAGGCCGTGGGGGAGCCGCCGTTCATGCTGGGCACTTCCGTTTTTCTTGCGCTCTCTGACGCCTGCGCGGCCTGTGGCCCCCGCTATCCTGATCTGCAGGCCCCGGCCACGGCGGAAGAGGTGTTGCGCGCGGTCGAAAGGGCGCGGGGATGAGCGGCGCAATCCGCATCACCGTGGCCAAAACCGCAGGCTCTGCCCCGCGGGACGCCGGCACGCAAATGCTGGTCTGGGCCGACCGGACCGAGGGCACCATTGGTGGCGGCAGGCTGGAGTGGGAGGCGATGATCGCCGCCCGCAGGATGCTGGCCGAAGGGCGTCAGACCCAGCGGATGCAGATGCCACTCGGGCCGCACCTTGGCCAATGCTGCGGCGGCGCTGTGACGCTGGAACTGCAGGCTGCCGCAGACATCACCCTGCCCCCGGCCCGCCCACTTTGGATTTACGGCGCAGGCCATGTGGGGCGGGCACTGGTGCATGTGATGCAACCCCTGCCTGATTTCGCAATCACCTGGGTCGATACCCACGCTGACCGCTTTCCTGAAACGGATGTCGAAACCCTTGTCGCTGCTGATCCGGCGATGATCGTGAAGCATGCCCCACCGGACGCCGAACACCTGATCGTCACCTACAGCCATGAGCTGGATCTGGCATTGTGCCATGCTTTGCTGCGCCACGGCTTTCAAAGCGCCGGGCTGATCGGTTCGGCGACGAAATGGGCGCGGTTCAAAAGCAGGCTCGCCGCATTGGGGCATACCCCTGCCAGTATTTCACGCATTGCTTGTCCCATTGGCGATCCGGGCCTTGGAAAACACCCTGCGGCCATTGCACTTGGCGTTGCGACTGCCATGATCGACACCGGGAAAACCGGGGCAAAGGACCAAAGCGCATGACCACACCGCTGTTGCGCCTGACGGGGCTGACAAAGGCCTATCCCGGTGTTGTCGCCAACAAAGACGTCTCTTTCGATATTCTGCCGGGTGAGGTGCACGCCCTTCTGGGCGAGAATGGCGCAGGCAAATCCACACTGGTCAAAACGATCTACGGCCTTGTCAAACCCGACAGCGGAACCATGGCACTGCATGGTGCGCCGTTCCAGCCGCATGACCCGCACGCCGCCCGTGCGGCCGGGATTGCCATGGTGTTCCAGCATTTCTCGCTTTTCGATGCGATGAATGTGGCCGAGAACATCGCCCTCGGCATGGAGGACCCGCCCAAGCAGGCCCAGATTGCTGCACAGGTGCGCGCTGTCTCTGATCAATACGGCCTGCCGCTGGACCCGGACCGTGTGGTGGGCGATCTGTCAGCCGGGGAACGGCAACGGGTTGAGATCATCCGCTGCCTGCTGCAGGACCCCAAGCTGTTGATCATGGATGAACCCACGTCGGTTCTGACCCCGCAGGAGGTCACGATCCTGTTTGAGACTCTGCGCAAGCTTTCTGCCGAAGGTACCGCGATCCTGTATATCTCGCACAAGCTGGAAGAGATCCGCGCGCTTTGCGAAAATGCCACGGTGCTGCGGTTGGGCGCGGTTGTCGGCACCTGCGATCCACGCCAGACATCGGCCCGCGACATGGCCGAGTTGATGGTGGGTAGCAAACTGCATGTGCCGGAAAAGGCCGACAAACCTGCCGGTGAGACGGTCTTGTCGTTGCAGGGCTTGTCAGCCCCTGCCCCGCACCGTTTTGGCACACCCCTGCGTGAGATCACCGTGGACGTGCGCAAGGGTGAGGTGCTAGGCATCGGTGGCGTTGCCGGCAATGGTCAGGATGAGCTTGTAGCCGCCCTGTCAGGCGAGATGCGGACGGCCGCCGCGATGATCCGTTATAAGGATCAGGCCATCGGCCAGATGCCCCCCAACGCACGGCGAAAGGCCGGGTTGCTGGCCGCGCCAGAAGAACGGATGGGCCATGCTGCTGCCCCTGATATGAGCCTGACAGAGAACGCTGTTCTGACCGCCGCAACCCGTCAGGGTCTGACGCGGCGTGGCTTTGTGCAATGGGGCAAGGCACGCGGCTTTGCCGAAGGGGTGATCAAGGCCTTTGATGTGCGCACGCCGGGGCCGCAGAACGCGGCGCGGTCGCTGTCTGGCGGGAACCTGCAGAAATTCGTGATCGGACGTGAGATCATGCAGGCGCCAGAGGTGTTGATCGTCAATCAGCCGACATGGGGTGTCGATGCTTCTGCCGCTGCCGCTATCCGTCAGGCGCTGCTTGATCTGGCAGCGAAAGGGGCCGCTGTCATCGTCATCAGTCAGGATCTGGACGAACTGATGGAAATCTCTGACCGCTTTGCCGCCTTGAATGAGGGCCGCCTGTCAGCGCCGCGCCCTGCCAAGGGGCTGACGGTGGAAGAGATCGGGCTGATGCTGGGCGGTGCCCATGACATGGAGGTCGCGCATGTTGAGGCTTGAAAAACGCCCGCAGCCGTCCCGTTTCTGGGTCTTTGCGACGCCGGTGCTGGCGGTTGTCCTGACGATGGTCTTTGGTGGCCTGCTGTTTGCGGCACTGGGCCAGAACCCGTTTGAGACGATCCGCACGATTTTCCTTGATCCGCTCTTTTCGGAATTCGCTTGGTTCTACCGCCCGCAACTGCTGATCAAGGGGGCACCGCTGGTGCTGATCGCCATTGGTCTGTCGTTTGGGTTCCGCGCCGGTATCTGGAACATCGGGGCAGAGGGGCAATATATCGTCGGGGCCATCTGCGGGGCGGCGGTAGGGCTCGCTTTTTATCCAAGCGAGCTGTTCATCATCTTTCCGCTGATGGTCATTGCCGGGGCGCTGGGTGGATGCCTCTGGGCGATGATCCCCGGCGTTTTGCGCGTCCGCTTCGGCACAAATGAAATCCTGGTCTCGCTGATGCTGGTCTATGTGGCCGAACAACTGCTGGCCTCCATGGCGCTGGGGGCCTTGCGCAACCCCGATGGCATGGGCTTTCCGGGTAGCCGGAACCTTGCGCAATATCCCGCCGCGACAAGCTGGATCAACCAGCAGATCGGCATGCATTGGGGCGTTGTCACAGCCTTCATCGCGGTGATCCTCGCCTATGTCGCGTTGTCCCGGCATATCTTTGGCTTCAACGTGCGGCTGGCGGGGCAAAGCCCGCGGGCGGCGCGGTTTGCGGGTGTGAACCCCAGCCTGCTGGTTCTTGTTTGCATGGGGCTCTCTGGCGGGTTGGCCGGGCTGGCCGGGCTGTTCGAGATTGCAGGTCCCGCCGGACAGGTCAGCATCGACTTCAATGTGGGCTACGGCTTTACGGCCATCATCGTGGCCTTTCTGGGCCGCTTGCACCCCGTTGGCATCCTGCTGGCGGGCGCGTTGATGGCACTCACCTACATTGGTGGTGAAATCGCGCAATCGAACCTTGGCCTGCCGATTGCAGCGATCCAGATCCTGCAGGGGATGCTCTTGTTCTTCCTGCTGGCGGTCGATGTGCTGACCAACTACCGGCTGAGCTGGGGACGGCAGGTGGCATGAGCGGCAGTGACATCTTTGACAGTATCTACCGCGCGCTGCTGGGGTTTCTGGCTGGCCTGTTTCTGGCCTACATGACCAAACTGGCGGGCAGCGCGGGATGGCAGATCGCGGTGGTGACCACCGTCGGAATGGCGGCGTTTTTCTGGTTCATGGACAGCATGAACCGGGGCTCGCGCAATCTGATCTACAAGATGACCGGCGGCAGCGGGATCAAACCTGCGCGCCGACCTGCAAAACCGGTGACGCGGCATTGGCTGGTACGCTTCGGCTGGCTGATCGCACTTGGCGTTGGTTTTGTCGCCGGCTTCGTTGTGCCGCAAGAGGTGGTGGCATGGATCTTGTAGCGATGAACCAATACTTGGGGGCCACGGCATGAGACATCAGGTGATGCCCATCGCGATGGGGTTGGTCATGGGGCCAATGATGCTGTGGATGCTGCATGGCATGCTGACCGGTGATGGCCCTGCCGGACTGGCGCTGCTGGCATTCGTCGGTGCGCATATCGTGGTGGCCTCGGTGGTGCTGATAACGGGCCTTTTTGCCGCAAGCCTGTCACCCAGCCTGCGCGCACGGCTGGACCGGTTACACCGTCCGTCGCTACGGCATGTGGGGCTGATGCTGGGCGCGGCGCTGACGATGGCGCTGATCGTGCATCTCGTTGTTCACGGAGGCCTGTAATGGACCTTTCTTCCATCAACCCGATCCTCTTGCTTGCCTCACTCATGGTGGCGGCCACCCCGATCATCCTTGCCGCCATCGGCGAACTTGTGGTTGAGAGGTCAGGCGTTCTGAACCTTGGTGT
>JAHDGO010000153.1:2007-5552 GCA_020627605.1 Yoonia sp. | reverse complement strand
TTTCCTACATCGGCCCCATCGACGGGCACGACATGTCACAGCTTTTGCCGGTCCTGCGCGCGGCCCGCACGCGGGCCACCGGCCCTGTGCTGATCCACGTTTGCACGACAAAGGGCAAAGGCTATGCCCCGGCAGAGCAAAGTGCCGATTGCGGCCATGGCGTGGGCAAATTTGATGTGGCCACCGGCGCACAGGCCAAGGGCAAATCCAACGCGCCCAGCTATACCAAGGTCTTTGGCACCGCCCTGACGACAGAGGCACAGCTGGACCCGACCATTGTTGCCGTCACCGCCGCCATGCCTTCTGGCACCGGTGTGGATATCATGGGCGCGCGGTTTAAGGATCGGGTGTTTGATGTGGGTATTGCCGAACAGCACGGGGTGACCTTTGCCGCCGGGATGGCGGCCAGCGGGCTGAAGCCCTTCTGCGCGATCTATTCGACCTTCCTGCAGCGCGGCTATGATCAGGTGGTGCATGATGTGGCCCTGCAAAACCTGCCGGTCCGTTTCGCCATTGACCGGGCCGGTCTGGTGGGCGCCGATGGCCCCACCCATGCTGGCGCTTTCGATATCGGCTATCTCTCTGCTTTGCCCAATATGGTGGTCATGGCCGCTGGCGACGAGGTAGAGCTGATGCATATGGTCCGCACCGCCGCCGCTTATGACGACGGGCCAATCGCGTTCCGCTATCCGCGTGGCGCTGGCGTGGGGCTGGACCTGCCGGAGCGTGGCAATCTGATCGCCATCGGCGAAGGCCGGATTGTGGCAGAGGGCAGCGACGTGGCGCTGTTGTCATTTGGTGCGCATCTTGGCGAATGCCACAAGGCGGCAGAGCAACTGGCGCTACAGGGTGTGTCGACCACCATTGCCGATGCGCGCTTTGCCAAGCCATTGGACCGGGCGCTGATCCGGCAGCTTTTGCGCCACCACAAGGCGCTGATCACCGTCGAACAGGGGGCACAAGGTGGCTTTGGCGCCATGGTCCTGCATGATCTGGCCAACGACGGTCTGCTGGATGGCCGTTGCCAGATCCGCACAATGACACTGCCGGATCGCTATATCGATCAGGCCGCGCCAGAGGCGATGTATGCTGACGCCGGGCTGACAGCAGTGGATATCGCGGCAACAGCGATGGAGGCGGCTGGTATGACAGTCAAATCGGTGACGGCGCGGCCCCCGGCCTAAAGCGTGCCCGTCTGAAACAGCCAGACCTTCAGCCCGCCATGGGGGATCGGTGCGCCTTTGGGTTTGAAGGGCAGGCCGGTGGCCTTGGCCAGTGACGCCTCGCTTGTGACGAGCCCCACCCGCCAGCCTGTGAAATCCGCGCGCAGCTTGTCCCCGAGACCGGCGTAAACACTGTAGAGCATTTTCGGGTTGCTGATCCGGCCCCCATAGGGCGGGTTGCAGATGATCAGGCCGGGCGGACCATCGGGCCGGGCGATGTCGGCGGCATTCAGGTTGGTCAGGCTGATCGCATCGCCAACGCCAGCGCGGTCGGCATTGTCGCGGGCCATGCGGATGGCACCGGCATCGCGGTCAGAGCCGTGGAATGTCTGTTGCGGCGGGTGGGATTCACCCGACTGCCGCAGATCGGCCCAGGTTGCCGCATCAAACCCTGCCAGCTGCTCAAAGGCGAAATCCCTGCTGCGGCCCGGATGCAGGCCGGCGGCCATCTCTGCCGCTTCGATCAGAAAAGTGCCAGACCCGCACATCGGATCAAGCACGGTTTCACGGCCATCATAGCCACATGCGCGCAGCATCAGTGCCGCCAGTGTTTCGCGCATGGGGGCCTTGCCGACAGCCACCTTATGGCCGCGTTTGTGCAGGCTTTCGCCAGAGGTATCGACGCTGATCGTCACACGATTGTCGTCGATACGGGCCTTGATGACGACGGGGCCCTCGGGGCTGATGGTCATGCCGTGGCTGTCTTTCAGCGCGGTCTCAATCCGCTGGATCGCGGCCCCGGCGTGATAGATCTTGGATTTGCGCGAGGTTGTCACCTCGACCCTGACGGGCACATCGGGGCGCAGCACATCACCCCATGGGAATTTGCGGGCACGCTTGTCGAGTTGCGCCAGATGAAACGCCATGAAACTGCCGATGCGCACCAGCACGCGCGTGGCCCCCCGCAAGACCAGATTGGCGCGCCACACATCGGGCCATGTGCCGGTGCTCGTCACGCCGCCGTTGTCCAGCCGGGCACCTGCAAACCCGGCGGCTTGCACCTCTGCCAGCAGGGGATGTTCAAGGCCGGGGGTGCCGACAATAAAGATTTCCAAGGGATCGCTCATGCGGTCCGTCCATAGGGGCAAGCCGGGCCGCCAACAACTAAAAGTTCGAGGCGATCCCGACGCGGACCTGTACCGCGGTCGAATTCAGCTCTTCAGCGTTGGAGCGGTTGCGTGTGGCAGAAACCTCCAGACTGGGGGCAAAGCCGAAATAGCTGAAATCCTCGAACACCGTCGTGGTCGCGATGGTGGCGAAATGATCGCGGCGGCCGTTCAGCGTGGTGGTGTAGCTGGGGTAGTTGCGATAGCCAAGCTCGACCGAGGTGCCCCAGCGCGCGCCAAACAGCGGTTCGGCGAAATCATAGCCCAGCCGCCCGCTGTATTGCGTATAGCTGCTGTCGAAGCCCGCGTCGGTCTTGCTGCGGGTGACGTTGAATTGCAGCCGGTCACGGCTGTCCAGCGTGGTGTTGAAGGTCGCCGACAGGTCATAGCTGACCGTGTCCAGCACTTCATCCGACAGGGCGGCCTGGTCCCTGACGGAAAAGCGCAGGTTATAGGCGGTGTCGCTGTCGATCACGATGGTCTGGCTGAGGCTGTAGTCGGTGAAATCGATGATCCGCTCTCCCCCGCGCCAATAGGTGCCAAAATTGATGCCATAGCCCACAGGCCCCAGCGTCGTCAGGTCACTGCGCTGATGGGTCAGGCCAAGCTGCACCACCGCCGTCGCAAAATCATCGCCATCCACCGCGCGCACGTCAGCACTGGGGGAGCTGTCCAGCAGATCGCGCGCCTCATCCGACAGGGTGTAGGTCTGTCCGGCGATGGCCGCTGTCAGCGCGGTGCGCTGCCGGTCGTTCTGCGACAGCCGGTAAGACAGCTGCACGCTGGCGGCATATTCGATGCCAGAAAGGGCGCGCTGGTCTTCCGGCAAGAGGAACTGCAGGGGGATGCCCTCAAACTCCAGTATGCCGTCGTCAGAGCCGCGATTGACGTTGTCTGACGGCGCGATAGAGCCGCCAAGCTGCACCGACAGCGGATTGGCCTGCGTGGCGGCGACATATTCGCGGACGATGTCGCGGGCCTCATCCTCTGTCGTGATGTTGTTGGCGGCGCGGCGCAGCCAGAATTCGGTGCGCACAAAGCGGTCAAGCTGGCGATGCGCGCGGGCAGCCAGCCGGGCCGATTGCAGGCGGCTTTGCCGGTCAGGGGCGGCACGATAGGCCTGTGCAGCAGTCTGCGCGGCGGTCCGGTTGTCACCCAGATCGGATTGCGCGACCGCAAGCAGGAAAAGGGCGGGATAGTTGCCCGGATCACCCGC
>JAHDGO010000153.1:0-1997 GCA_020627605.1 Yoonia sp. | reverse complement strand
ACGCGCCAGTATCTGATTTGCGAGCGTGACAGTCTGCGCGGGATCGCCGGCCACCAGTGCGGCCTCTGCCTGTGCCTGCACCGGGTTGGTCTGCGCCAGCGCCTGCGTCTGGCCAAGCGTCAGCCAGACCATCAGGCAGAGTGAGGCGTTGACATAACGTGACATTGGCGGACCCATTTGATTGCCGACACAGCAATACAGCCTGCACCGACCTGTGCAAGTCATCGGGGCAAACGGGCCGGATGTTTCGCCAAACCCCGCAATTGCAGGCGATTTCCCGCCACAAACTGCTGCATTTACATTCTGCGCTGGGCTTGGGTAGAACACATGCTAACGATCAGAAAAACGCCACAGGGGACCTGCCATGAAATATGCATTTGCGATGATTGCTACACTTGGGTTGAGCGCCTGTATGGGTGGCGGCGGGTCGACTGGCGGTAGCAGTGGCGGCGGTGGCGGTGGCGGCGGCGTTGACCTGACGCCCGATGCGCCAGATGCGATGATGAACACCTCGATGGGTTCTCTGATGAATGGTGTTCGGTCCGCTACACTCTTTGACATCGAGTACAGCCCAGAAGTGGGACAAGCCGCGCAAGATCATGCCAATGATATGCTAATCAACGACTACACTGGGACGACAGGCACCTTTATGGAGAACGGGATGCCGGTGGTGCGCGATGGCGCTGACACGGCGCGGCAAGTGTACAATGTCACTTGGAACGACTTTCTACACATGGTGGCGCGCGGTGAAGGTGCGGATGGCGACGGATCCGTCGAGTCGATCTTTAACCAGTGGACAACAACAGGAAGTAACGGAGACGCTGGTCCTGGCAGTGGGCAAGGGGCACTTCAGTTCAACGCTGCCTTGCAAGAGGAAGCATGGGACTTGTTTGGCCTAGGGAAAGCTGGGACAGGCGCCGATGCACGTTGGATGTTGATCCTGCTCGACCAATAACCTCGAACTTCCGTCGGCGGAACTACGCAGACGTTCGAACCTTAACATTTTCCCGCCATTCTTCTGCCCTGAATCGGCGTCAAGTTGCCCAGCGAAAGCAGGCGGCGTGACGCGCGTTGATGATCAATGTGCATCGCAATACCGCTAACGCTGAGCGATGGAGACGGACACAGATGATCAAACACACACTCAGTATTCTGGCGATGACACTGACAGCGGCCTGCATGGGCTCTGGCGGGTCAAGTGGTCTTGGAACGTCTTCCGGCGGCGGCAATTCTTTTGCGACCCCTTCGGCCTCCGAAATGATGAGTGACACGGCTCACGTGAATTCGAATTCCAGCTTTACCTCCATGCTGAATGGCGTGCGATCTGACAATGGTGCCGCTGCGGTCACCTACGATGCGCGTCTGGGTGCCGCCGCGCAGGGCCATGCCAATGACATGCTGGCCAACGGGTTTTTCAGCCATACCGGCAGCAATGGGTCCAGCGTGGGTGATCGTGTCACGGCGCAGGGTTACACATGGCGGACCGTGGGTGAAAACATCGCGCGCGGCTATCAAAGCGAAGCCTCTGTTCTGGACGGCTGGGTCAACTCCCCAGGCCATCAGGCGAACAACGTCAACCCCAATTTCGAAGACTTCGCGCTGGCGCGGGCCGGATCAGGCTCCAGCCTGTACTGGGTCCTGGTTCTGGCGGCAGAGCAGTAGGTTTTCCGATCAGGTCGCGTCAGGCGCGGCCTGACGTGTCGGCATGTTTTCAGGCTTGGGTTTCGGCTTGGCGATCTCTTCCAGCGCGCGCAAAGGTTTGCGCACGGCCTCTGTCAGACCCGGACGTGTCGGTGCCGCCATCTGTTTGCTGACCTCGATGATCAGCACGCCACCGGCGACCACGACGGGCATGTTGTGGCCCAGCCGTTCCAGAAATCCTGCTGATTTGCGCCAGATTTTCCGGGCCGATGGCGGCTGATACAGCGCCGACATCGTCCTTTCCGTCACAAACCGGTGTTTGCGCAACTGCGCCTCTAGCTGGCCCAGCGTATAGG
>JAHDGO010000152.1 GCA_020627605.1 Yoonia sp. | reverse complement strand
GGCCGCGCGTGCACAGGACGTTGACCAGGATCTGGAAATCATCGGCCGCCCGGTTGATGGCGGGACAGGTTTTCAGCCTGCTGCAACAGAACTGGCGCGCGACGTGCAGTGGCTCGACGACATGCTGCTGGTGATTATCACGCTGATTTCTCTCTTTGTCACAGGGCTGATGGCCTGGGTCGTGATCCGCTATAACGCCAAGAAAAACCCGACACCGGCCAGCTTTACACATAACTCTCCGCTAGAGGTGGCATGGACTGTTGTACCGATTGTGATCCTTGTCTTCATCGGCGCATTCTCTTTGCCCGTCCTGTTCAAGCAGCAGGAAATCCCAGAGGCGGACATCACCATCAAGGTCACCGGTTACCAGTGGTTCTGGGGCTACGAATATGTTGACGAAGGCGTGGAGTTTGAAAGCTACATGCTGGCCCGTGAAGAGCTGGAAGATTTCGGCTACAGCGATGATGAATACCTGCTGGCGACCGACACCGCTGTCATCGTGCCGGTGAACAAGACGGTTGTGATGCAGGTCACTGGTGCTGATGTGATCCACTCCTGGACCATCCCAGCCTTCGGCGTCAAGCAGGACGGCGTGCCGGGACGTCTGGCGGAACTGTGGTTCTCGGCTGAGCAGGAAGGCATCTACTTTGGCCAGTGTTCAGAGCTTTGCGGCAAAGACCACGCCTATATGCCGATCACGGTCAAGGTTGTGAGCCAGGAAACATATGATGCCTGGCTGGCAGAGGCCAAAGGCACGTCCTGATCAGGCGCGCAAGGTGGGTCATGACCCACCTTACCTTTGAAACACCGGACCGCAGAAACAGGCGGTCCGCATTTGATTGAAACCGGGATGAGCGACATCAGCGCGACAGAACAAACCTACGAGGCCGGCATGGGCGATTATTTCGCTCTGCTGAAGCCGCGTGTGATGTCGCTGGTGGTCTTCACGGCACTTGTGGGTCTGCTGGTTGCGCCGATGCCGGTGCATCCCTTCATCGGCTTTGTGGCGATCCTGTGTATCGCGGTGGGGGCCGGGGCCTCTGGTGCGCTGAACAGGTGGTGGGACGCCGATATCGACGCCCGCATGAAACGCACCGCTGGCCGCCCCATCCCTTCAGGCCGGGTGCAACCGGGTGAGGCGCTGGGCATCGGGCTGGCGCTGTCTGGTTTTGCGATCATCCTGCTGGCGCTGGCTACGAATTTCCTTGCAGCGTTCCTGCTGGCCTTCACGATTTTCTTCTATGCCGTAATCTATTCCATGTGGCTCAAGCGGGCGACGCCGCAGAACATCGTGATTGGTGGGGCGGCAGGTGCCTTTCCCCCGATGATCGGTTGGGCCGTGGCCACAGGTGGTGTGAGCATCGAAAGCGTGCTGATGTTCGCGCTGATCTTCATGTGGACGCCGCCGCATTTCTGGGCGCTCGCACTGTTTGTGAAATCGGACTACGGCAATGCCGGGATCCCGATGCTGACGGAAACCCATGGGCGCAAGGCAACGCGCAACCACATTCTGATCTACACGCTACTGCTGGTTCCCGTGGCGATCGGCCTGGGCTTTACCAGCATTGGCGGGCCGGTCTACACCGCTGTCGCAGTGGCCATGAACGCTTGGTTCCTCAAAGGGGCCTACGATATCTGGCGGCGCGATGACGCGGCCTCAGAGGCTGACAAGCACAAGGTTGAAATCGGCGTCTTCAAGGTATCGCTCTACTACCTCTTCGCGCATTTCGTGGCGCTGCTGGTGGAGGCTGTGCTGCGTCTTTACGGGCTGGGAGGCTGGTAATGGCATTGCAGGTCGAACATGAGATCCACGCGCGCCGCAAGGGCCGCAACTTTGGCGTCTTTGCCCTGTTGATCGGCTTTATCGCGATTGTCTTTGGGCTGACTGTTGTCAAGGTGCTGCAACTTGGTGAAGCCGGAGAGTTCGAACGCTTTGACCATGTCGCCCGCCCGCAAATCGTGCCGGAAGAGGGTGCAGGCGAATGAAGCTTTTTCCAAATCTGCATGGGACCCAGCGCACACTGGCACAGACCGTCGCCGTTGTTGTGCTGATGGGCGGGCTCGCTTGGGCGTCTGTGCCGTTTTATGACTGGTTCTGCCGCGTCACGGGCTTTGGCGGTGTGCCGAATGTCGTGGCCGAGGAAAGCGACGTCATCCTTGATCAGACCATCAAGATTCGCTTTGATGCCTCGCTGGAACGCGACATGCCATGGACCTTCAAACCCGAAGTCCGTGAAATGGAAATCCGCATCGGTGAGACAGGGCTGGCCTTTTACGAGGCGCATAACCCGCTGGATGTGCCGATTGCCGGACAAGCCTCTTACAACGTCACGCCTTACGAGGCAGGCGTATTTTTCGACAAGATCGAATGCTTCTGCTTCACCGAACAGGTGTTGATGCCGGGTGAAACCGTGATGATGCCGGTCAGCTTTTTCGTGGACCCTGCCATCGTGGACGACCGCGAAGGGCAGTATGTGCATACCATCACGCTCAGCTACACATTTTACCAGATCGACGTGCCAGAGGATGATGTCCAGGCCGCTGTCGCGCCCGATCTTTTGACAACACCGTCGCAAGACGGCATAGAAACGAACTAACGACAAGCCTTAGGGGACGCACCACATGGCGCACGCAAAGAACCACGACTATCACATTCTGCCGCCTTCCATCTGGCCACTTCTGGGTGGTGCTGGTGCCTTTTTCATGCTGTTTGGCGCAACACTCTGGATGCATGGGTCCGGCCCATGGATGTTCCTGATCGGCTTTGCTGCCGTGCTTTACGTGATGTACGCGTGGTGGGCTGACGTTGTCACCGAAAGCAACGTGGGCGATCATACGCCTGTCGTGCGGATCGGCCTGCGCTACGGCTTTATCATGTTCATCATGTCAGAGGTGATGTTCTTTGCCGCATGGTTCTGGTCGTTCTTCAAACACGCCATGTACCCGATGGAAGAATACGCAGGCACCACCTATGTGGCGCCGGAATTCTATCAGGTGGATGCGTTTCACCTGCCCCTGATCAACACGCTGATCCTGCTGTGTTCCGGCATGGCGGTCACATGGGCGCACCACGCGCTGGTCCATGAAAACAACCGCAAGGACGTGGAGCACGGTCTGCTGCTGGCGGTGATCCTGGGTGTGCTGTTTACGATTTTGCAGGGCTACGAATATAACTACCTGCTGCATCAGGACTGGACCTTTGGCGGGGATGAGTTCTTTTCGAACTTCTTCATGGCCACCGGCTTCCATGGCTTTCATGTGATCATCGGCACGATCTTCCTGTTTGTCTGCTACCTGCGGGTGCGCAAAGGGCATTTCACCCCTGAAAAGCATATCGGGTTTGAGGCCGCTGCCTGGTACTGGCACTTCGTTGATGTGGTCTGGCTGTTCCTCTTCTTTGCCGTCTACATCTGGGGCATCTAAGCTGATCATCGTGTAAGGTGGATCATGATCCACCTTACCTGACCGAAGCGCGCGGATGCTGTCCGCGCGTTTTGACTTTCAAGGGCATCTGATGCTGCGGAAAATCCTCTTTCCCCTGATCCTTGGTCTGGCGGGCTGTGGCACGCTGATCAGCCTTGGCCTGTGGCAGGTAGAGCGGCTGGCGTGGAAAGAGGGCATCCTTGCCGACATAGACGCCCGCCTTGCCGCTGCCCCGCGCGCGCTGTCGCCCGACATGACCGAGGCCGCAGATGAATACACCCGCGTCACGCTGTCAGGCACGCCAACGGGCGAGGAACTGCACGTGCTCGTCTCTGGCACCTCTGCTGGCACCGGCTACCGTGTGATTGCAAAGATGATTGCTGACCTCGGTCCGGTGATGGTGGACCTGGGCTTGCTGCCGCTCGATCAGAAAGATGCGCCCCCGCTGGCATCACCGCAAGATATCACCGGCACGCTGCTTTGGCCCGACGACCTGAACGACAACACCCCCGCCCCTGACCTTGATGCCAACATCTGGTTTGCCCGCGACGTCGGCAGCATGTCAGAGGCATTGGGCACCCTGCCGCTGATGGTCATCGCCACACAGACGTCGCCCGCAGACCCGCGTTTGACGCCCCTGCCGGTGACAACGGCCGGGATCAAGAACGATCACCGCGAATATGCCATCACATGGTTCCTCTTGGCGATTGTCTGGGCGGTGATGAGCCTGTATCTGATCCGGCGCACCCTGCGTCCAACGAAAGCCTGAAGCGACATGCGCTATATCTCGACCCGTGGCCAAGCCCCGGCGCTGAATTTCGAAGACACCTTGCTGACCGGTCTGGCCCGTGATGGCGGGCTTTATGTGCCGGAAGAGGTGCCGACACTGTCGCATGCGCAGATCGCGGCGATGGCTGGCAAATCATATGAAGAGGTCGCCTTTGATGTCATGCGCCCCTTCATCGGTGACACATTCACCGATGATGCGTTCAAGCAGTTGATTGATCAGGCCTACGCTGGTTTCGGTCACGCCGCGCGCGCACCTCTGGTGCAGCTGGACAGCAATCACTACCTGCTGGAACTGTTTCACGGCCCTACGCTGGCGTTCAAGGATTTCGCCATGCAGCTGATCGGCCAGATGTTTCAGGCCGCTCTGTCCCGCTCTGGCAATCGCGTCACGATTGTGGGGGCCACGTCAGGCGACACCGGGTCTGCCGCGATCGAGGCGTTTCGCGGGTTGAAGGCCGTTGATGTTTTCATCCTCTACCCCCATGGCCGCGTGTCAGAGGTGCAGCGCCGCCAGATGACAACCCCGGTTGAAGACAACGTGCATGCGCTGGCCGTCGACGGCGACTTTGATGATTGCCAGGCCGCCGTCAAAGACATGTTCAACGACTTCGCCTTCCGGGAAGAGGTCAAGCTGGCTGGCGTAAATTCCATCAACTGGGGGCGGGTGCTGGCGCAAGTGGTGTATTACTTCACCGCTGCCGTGTCGCTGGGCGCCCCGCATCGCGAGGTCAGTTTTACCGTGCCTACAGGCAATTTCGGCGACATCTTTGCAGGCTACATCGCCAAGAAGATGGGCCTGCCGATTGCCGATCTGGTGGTGGCAACCAACCGCAATGATATCCTGCACCGGACGCTTGAAACCGGTGCCTATACCAAGAAAGGCGTGGCACCGACGATCAGCCCATCGATGGATATTCAGGTCAGCTCCAACTTTGAACGCGCGCTCTTTGACGCTTATGGGCGCGATGGCGCTGCGGTCGCCGGACAGATGGATGATCTCAAGACAGGTGGCTTCCAGATCAGTCAGGGTGCCTATCAGATGCTGAAGGATACCTTCAAATCGGGCCGCGCGTCTGAGGATGAAACCAGTGCCGCGATCACGCGCTACCGCGCTGATCATGGCGAGTTGCTGTGTCCGCATACGGCCGTTGGCGTGCATGTGGCAGAGGCGCATCTGGGGACAACCCCGATGGTCACCCTCGCCACCGCCCATCCCGCCAAGTTCCCTGACGCGGTCAAGGCGGCCAGCGGCATCACGGCCCCCCTTCCACCGCGCATGGCGGACCTGTATGACCGGGCCGAACGCGTGACACGCGTGGCAAACGACCTGCCCGACATTCAGGCGGTCATCAG
>JAHDGO010000151.1 GCA_020627605.1 Yoonia sp. | reverse complement strand
CAATTGGCGCTGCAGCAGCCATCAGAACCTCTGCCACGGGGGTGGTGTCAGGCATGGGACGGGCTACAGGGCGGATGCTGCGTGTGATCAGACCGCTGACCCTGACAACCTTGCCGGGGTTGTTGACTGTGGCAGTGCCAACCAGCATGGGCGCAGGCGGGTTCGGACGGCGCACGGTGGCGCGCGATGGCGCACGGTTAAAGCCCATGTCCATCAATTCCGTGATCCGCGCATTACGCGCGGCGGTGGAAGACCCGCCAAAGACTGTCGCGATGATGCGTTCCTGCCCACGCTGGGCAGAGGCCACAAGGTTGAAACCGGCGGCGTTTGTATAGCCGGTCTTGATGCCATCGCCGCCTTCATAGCTGTTCAGCCAACGGCGGTTGGTGTGGCGGACCGTTGCAATGCCTGCATCGGCCGTGCGGCGCGAGAACAGGTTATAGTATTGCGGGAAATCATAAATCACATGACGACCCAGCACCGACATATCGCGTGCGGTGGACAGATGGCCGGACTGCGTCAGCCCGTGGGCATTGCGGAAATTGGTGTTGCGCATGCCCATGGCGCGGGCGGTGCGGTTCATGCGGGTGGCAAAGGCGTCTTCCGACCCCGAAATCGCCTCGGCAATCGCGGTTGAGGCGTCATTGGCGGATTTCACAGCCGCCGCGCGCAGCAGATAACGCAGGCGGATGGTCTGCCCGGCGCGCAGGCCCAGCTTTGACGGTGGCTCTGACGCGGCAAGGCGGCTGACCCGTATAGGGGTATCAAGCGTGATCTCGCCGCGTTCGATCGCCTGAAAGGCGATGTAAAGCGTCATCATCTTGGTGAGCGAGGCCGGATGCAATCGGGTGTCGGCATTGCGCGAATGCAAAACCTCACCTGTGCGCGCGTCCATCACCATTGCGGCATAGGGTGCTGCACCCGCGCGGATCGGCGCAAGCAGCAAGGATACCATCAATACACATAGAAACAGCCCGTGGAGGGCCCACTGTCCCGGACGACTTATCACGTCGCTTGCCTCATTTTCTGCCTCAGTGACCCCGGATTTTTCCGGTGGTCTTATTATTGTGAGAGGACGCTAACACAGCTTGAGATTTCAGAAAACACCTGAAATTCAAAGACTTTCAGCGTGTTTGTCATCTATGCAACCCAGATGTTGTGGGCAGTTGGATGCCCGACCGCTAGATCGGCCAAAAACGCGCTGTTTTCCGGCGCTGACCCTGATCTGCCTTGCCGGGGTTTTCATCACCAGCCTGTGCCTTATATATAACGCCAGTCAACCACAGGCGATTGCATGCGCGCAGAGTTCTATATGATGGCAGATCAGGACGGCGGCGACGACAGCGATGTCGGCGTGGCCCTCGAGACGAAGCCAAAGACCAAGCGCCCGCCGATGTATAAGGTGTTGATCCTGAACGACGACTTCACCCCGATGGAGTTTGTGGTGCATGTGCTCGAACGCTTTTTTGGCCTGTCACACGCGCAGGCGTTTGAGCTGATGCTGACCGTGCACAAGAAAGGCGTCGCCGTTGTCGGCGTGTTCAGCCATGAGATTGCGGAAACCAAAGTGGCGCAGGTGATGGATTTCGCCCAGCGGCACCAGCACCCGCTGCAATGCACGATGGAGAAAGAATAGCGCCGCCCGCGCTGTTCGTGCCCCATGTCCCAGTCCCGCTTACGCACCGCAGTCGATGACGGCCTTCTGACGCTGCCTGACGGCGATATCTGCGTGATGCGTCCGTCTGCAGATTACGACATCAGCGTGCTGGACCGTGACAGCGTCCAGATCTTGCACAGCTTCTTTCCGGCCGTCGCCCAGTGGCAGGGCGCTGGTTTTTCTGTGGTGCAGGACATGCCCAAGGTTGCCGTGGCCATTGTTGTGGTGCCTCGCGCCAAGGCGCTGGCCCGCGCGATGGTGGCCGCAGCCTGCGCACAGGCGGATCTGGTTGTCGTCGACGGGCAAAAGACCGATGGCACCGACAGCCTGTTCAAACAATGCCGCAAGGTGCTGGGCGATCTGCCCTCTGTGCCCAAGGCTCATGGCCGCATCTTCTGGTTTGACGCCACGGATGCCTTTGCTGATTGGGCGGCCTCTGCGCCTGTGCGCGGGCCACATGGCTATGTCACGACCGCTGGCGTCTTTTCGGATGGCGAGATCGACAAAGGCTCTGCTTTTCTGGCTGATGCGCTGCCGGCCAAGCTGCCGGCGCGGATGGCTGACCTGGGTGCTGGCTGGGGCTATCTGGCGGGGCCTGTGCTGTCGCGTGACGGCGTTACCTCGCTCGACCTGATCGAGGCAGAGGCGCTGGCGCTGGACTGCGCGCGCCAGAACGTCACCGACCCGCGCGCCAGCTTTCACTGGGCGGATGCGACACAGTTTGCCGCAACCCCACCCTATGACGGGATCATCATGAACCCGCCGTTTCATACCAGCCGGACGGCGGAACCTGCATTGGGGCAGGCTTTCATTCAGGCCGCAGCCCGCCTGTTGCAGCCCAATGGCAAGCTCTGGATGGTGGCCAACCGGCATTTGCCGTATGAAGCTGCAATGACCGAAAATTTCCGCAATGTGGACACCATTGCGATGAATGGTGCCTTCAAAGTTTTCTTTGCCACCAAACCACGGCAACCCCGCCGGTAAGGAGCCTCCGCAATGTCATTCTCTATCGCTGGAAAGACGGCCATCGTCACCGGGGCCGCGAATGGTGTGGGCCTCGCCATCGGGCGTCATTTTGTCGAAAAGGGCGCGAATGTCGTCTTTGCCGACATGGACGAAAAGACGCTGTGCCATCAGATGGGCGAAGAAGCCGAGAAAGAAGAGAACGTGCGCATCTTCTCTGGCGATCTGCGCAAGAAGCTGACGGTTGCGAACCTTTTGTCGGCCACCGTCGATGCCTTCGACCGGGTCGATATTCTGGTGAACGCGTCGCGGCAGGTGATGACGACGGACCCGCTGGACCCTGATGACACATCGGTGGAAGAGCTTTTGCAGCAGAACACCATGACGGCCCTGCGGGTCACGCAGGCTGTTGCCCGGCGGATGATCAAACAGGCCGAAGGGCAGGACGACCAGTCCATCGGGTCAATCGTGAACATCAGTTCGATTGCTGCCCGGCGCACGCATCCTGATTTGCTGGCTTATTCTGTCAGCTCTGCCGCGCTGGACCAGATGACACGGTCCATGGCGGTGGCGTTTGCCTCTCATGGGATCAGGGTCAACGCCGTGGCCTTCGGCAGCGTGATGAGCGCGAGCCTGAAAGGGTCGCTGAAGGACCATGAAGAGGTGCGCGAGGCGATTGTAGACAACACACCACTTCACCGTATCGCCAGCCCCGGCGAAGTGTCTGATGCGGTGCAATATCTGGCCTCTGACGCGGCGGCCTTTGTCACCGGTCAGATCATCACCGTGGATGGCGGCCGAACCCTGATCGACCCCGCCGCCGTTTCAGCCCACTGATTATTCAGGATGCCGGGCGATGCATTGCGCGACGCCCTGATTTGACGTGGCCTGACTTTGTGCAAAGCGTTCTTCGAGAGAGGCGAGTTTCGCCCGTTCCGCGTTCAGGTCGATGGCCACTGGCACTCTGGTCGTGAATGTGTCGGTCTCTTCACAGCGGAAGGTGAAGGTGCTGCCATCCTCGTTACGGCCCTGACAGGTGTCGCTGACGGTGCGGACTTCCTGACGTTCTTCAATCGCATAGCCGCGTGACAGATTGGCGCGGGTTTCGTTGATCAGCGCGCCCAGCACCTTGGTGTCACGGGTGACGCTGCTGATGCATTGTTCGCGCGGGCTGGCGCAGGCGGCCAAAACGGCCAGTGGCAAAAGGATGAGGGCAGGGCGCATTGCGGTCTCCGGTTTGATCTGGATCATCGATGTGTCTTCGCTATGGTGCATAAGACGCTGGCAGAATGCTATTCAATATCAAGGACAATTCACGAGATGGCAGAGAGTTTCGCGGCGGAGAAAGAAAAAGCCTCCGCATGGTTCCGCAGCTTGCGTGACCAGATTGTTGCAGCCTTTGAAGGGCTGGAAGACACGCAAGACGGTGACTGGGCGCCGGGCCGCTTTGAAGTGACGGAAACATCACGCACATCCGACGACGGGTCCGACGCCGGCGGCGGTCTGATGTCGGTGATGCGGGGGGGGCGTGTGTTCGAAAAGGTCGGCGTCAACGTGTCCACTGTTTATGGCCAACTGGGCGCCGCCGCGCAAAAGGCGATGGCCGCGCGCGGTGTGCCCGGCATGGCCGATGACCCGCAGTTCTGGGCCTCTGGTATTTCGCTGGTCGCACATATGCAAAACCCCCATGCGCCTGCGGTGCATATGAACACGCGCATGTTCTGGACCCCGCATGCCTGGTGGTTTGGCGGCGGCTCTGACCTGAACCCTTGCATCGAATATGACGCAGACACCGCGCATTTCCATGCCACACAAAAGGCGCATCTGGACCCGCATGGCGATGACCTTTACCCCAAGCTGAAGGCCTGGGCAGATGAGTATTTCTTTATCCCCCACCGGAACCGGGCGCGCGGTGTCGGCGGGATTTTCATGGATGACCGCAACACCGGCGACTGGGAGGCAGATTTCAAACTGACGCAGGACATCGGCAAGGCCTTCTTGCCTGCCTATGTGCCGCTGGTGGAAAAACGCCGCAATACGCCTTGGACTGAGGCCGACAAGGATACGCAACTGATCCATCGTGGCCTTTATGCGGAATACAACCTTGTCTACGACCGTGGCACAAAATTTGGTCTGGCCACCGGCCATGATGCAAATGCGGTGCTGATGAGCCTGCCACCGCTGGCAAAATGGGTCTAGTTGGTCGCGCCTAGTCCACCTGAATGAACTTTGGCCCGTCGATGTCGCGGCCGTTGGACTGCTCTGAACCGGCCTGCATATTGCCCGGCGGCGGAATGCCGGCGGCCAGCCTGAGCATGGCGATGCGCAGCATCAGGGGTGAGACCTCTGGCCCGAACATATCAGCGGCAAAGCCGTAAAAGCGGTCCGGCGCGACCAGAACGATGGCGCGCGCCGTGCGCATCGGGCGCAGGCCCAGCGGGTATTGCTGGTCCGCGCTGGCGCCAAGTGCTGCACGCTCTTCTGCATTGGCGGGGATGAAAACCAGCCACGCGCAAAAGAACAGGACGGCCACGCGCAAGGCCACCCGAACGCCGTGATAGGCAAGTCGCAATGTGAAGGGTATCTTCACCCCGGCCTCCCTCTGGTTGCGTGGGAAGCGTAGCGTGGGGTGATAACCGTCGCTAGCCCCCGCGCACCGTATCAATCATCAGTTGCACATTGGCCGGGTCGGCATCCGGTGTGATCCCGTGGCCGAGGTTAAAGATATGCGGCCCGCCAGACAGCGCATCAACAATGCGGCGTGTCTCGGATACCAGCGCGTCGCCGCCGGTGACCATATGTGATGATTTCAGGTTGCCCTGTACGCAGCCGTCCGTCTGGACGTGTTCGGCCACCCAAGCTGCATCAACACCGTCATCCACAGCCACACAATCGGCCCCGGTCGCGGCATGCACGCCAACATATTTTGTGCCAGCGCCACGTGGGAAGGCGATCACGGGAA
>JAHDGO010000150.1 GCA_020627605.1 Yoonia sp. | reverse complement strand
GACAAACCCCATCACCACATCAGCCTGTGCCTCACTCAGCCCGGCGCCCTTGGTAAAGTCCCCGCTTTCATCTTTGCGGCCTTCGCCCAGCAGCGCGCGCACGCCGTCCGGCCCAAGACGGTCCAGCTTATCAATTGCGCGCAGCACAATCCCGCGTTCTTCCTCCTTGTCGTCACCCGACAGGCCCGCAACCTCCAGCACACCATTCAACACCTTGCGGTTATTCACCCGGATCACATAGTCGCCGCGGGGGATGCCAACCTCTTCCAGCGTATCTGCCAGCATGGCGCAAATCTCGGCATCGGCGGCCACTGACGCGGCCCCCACGGTATCGGCGTCACATTGATAGAACTGGCGGAACCGCCCCGGTCCGGGCTTTTCGTTGCGCCAGACCGGCCCCATCGCATAGCGGCGGTAGGGGCTGGGCAGGTCGTTGCGGTATTGCGCGGCGACCCGTGCCAAGGGGGCGGTCAGATCATAGCGCAGTGCCAGCCAGTCCTTGTCTTCCTCCCAAGCGAAGACGCCTTCATTCGGGCGGTCCACATCGGGGAGGAACTTGCCCAGCGCCTCGACCGTTTCCACGGCGGATGTTTCCAGCGCGTCAAACCCGTAGCGATGATAAACAGCTGCGATTTTCGCCAACATTTCGGTGCGCTGCGTCACCTCTGCGCCGAAATAATCAGGAAAGCCCTTGGGCGCTTGCGCCTTGGGCCGGGGCTGCTTTTTCTCTTTGGCCATCAGGTCTGGTCCTGCCGCTCTCTTGGTGTTCCCGCGCCGTTTAACCCGGCAATGTCACAGGGGCAATGCAGTCGTATATTTCAGCTCTTTGAGGCTGAAGGACGACACGACCGATTTCACGAATGGCGAGCGGAGCAACTGATGCGTCATGAAGCCTTCGTAATCCTCCACATCGCGGCAGCGGATCTTCAGGATGTAGTCGGCGGTGCCCGAAATGGCATGCGCCTCCATGATCTGGGGATAGCTGCGGATGATGCGGGCAAAGCCGGTGATGGCGGCGTCAGTGTGGTCCGACAGGCGCACGGTGGCAAAGACGCAAAGGCGCAGATCGGCCTTGGCGGGGTCGAGCAAAGCGACGCGGCCTTTGATCAGGCCCAGTTTTTCAAACTCCTGCACCTTGCGCCACGCGGTCGATGTGGCCACCCCGGCCGCCGCCGCCAGATCAGCCAGCGAGGCCCCTGCATCCGCTTGCAGCGCATCCAGCAATCGTCGTTCCTGATCAGAAATTTCCATATTTCTCCAAATATCGCATATCATCTTGCCAAGAAAACGCAAAAGACAGCCATATCGAAACAGAATTTCGTCTCTTTTGACAGACAATATGTCAAAGGAGTTCAACATGCCTAAAGACACCAGCTATGCCTCACTCACCCCCGATGCCGCCGGTCGCTATCCCTACACGGCCGAAGATGATGCGGTCTGGGGTGCGCTTTATACCCGCCAGATGGCGTTTTTGCCGGGCAAGGTGGCGCCGGAATATCTTGATGGCGTGGCCCAACTGGGGCTGACGGCTGACAAAACCCCGCAGGTGGCTGATATCGACGCGCGCCTTGCATCACTGACTGGTGCGGGCGCGGCTGGCGTGCCCGCCATCATTCCGCCATCGCAATTCTACGACTTGTTGAGCCAGCGGAAGTTTCCCGTCGCCACCTTTCTGCGGCGGCGCGAGCATATGGATTATATCGAGGAACCGGATCTCTTTCATGAGGTCTTTGGCCATTGCCCGATGCTGACCAACCCCGCCTATGCCGATTTCATCGAAGGGTTCGGCAAACGCGCCAAGGCGCTGGGCAAGGGTTATAGCTGGCACATGTTCCGGCTGTTCTGGTTTACGGTTGAATTCGGCATGATCCGGACACAGGAAGGGCTGCGCGCCTATGGGGCCGGTATCGTGTCGTCACCGGCAGAGGCGGCCCATGCCACATCCGGTGACGCGCTGATGCAGGCATTTGATCTTTTGACGGTGTTTCGCACGCCTTACCGGATCGACATCGTACAGCCGACCTATTTTGTGATCGAGAGTTTTGATCAACTCGCCGATGCGCTGCAGGCAGACTTTGCGGCGCTGATCGACCAAGCCAAGGCGCTGGGTGATCTGCCGCCCCTTTTCGAACGTGCCGCGGCCAGCTAAAAGGCCGGATGACCGACACAACGCATCTTGAAGAAAAGCTCGCCCACCTGACCCGGATGGTCGAGGATCTGTCGGACGTCGTGGCCCGTCAGGAAAAAGAATTGGCGCTCGCCACCCGCCGCCTTGCCATGTTGATGGAGCGTGAAGCCGGACGTGAACTGGACGCTGGCGGCTCTGTCCCGCTGGCTGATCAGCGCCCCCCGCATTGGTAGTGGTCAGACCCCTGCGGCAATGACTGCATCGCGGCAGGTCTGGTCCAGCACGGATGGGGCGTGGCGCGCAGCCGTCAGTGTCGCGTCGCTGTCTTGTCCCGCCACCGCGCCTGCTGCCGTCGCCGCCATACTGTAGCTTTGGACCATAGTGATCCCCTTCAGCGCTGCCCGGCAGAGTGCGTGGATGACCAGATAATCCAGATGATTGCCAAGCAGGCCCGCGCCCTCTTCGGTTTCGCCCATCGCATTGCGTTTACAGGCCCGCGCGTCCATCGAGATGAACGACCGGCAGATCATCGGGCGGGCATCATAGGCGCGGCAGGTCCGCGTATCGGGATCAATTGCGGGGCAGGCCTTGGGGTGCCAGTCCCGCCCGTCCGGCGTATCGGCCATGGGCGCAAGGGCGCTGTGCAGTTGTTTTGCCTCAAAGGCGGTGATCAGCCCGCCCTCATCCTCCGTCAGGATGCAGCAGAAGGCGCAGCCATGGGCGCAGGCGGCCTTGCGCACGGCATCTGGTGGGGCCTTCATGATCTCATCGCGCACCGCATGGCCCAGCCGCCATGCGGCCTGGCCACTGGCCATCTCGCGGGCGATGTCGCGGGCGGGCAGGCCATGGGTCGCGGCGGTTTGCAGATAGGATGTCAAAATGCGCTTGGCGCGTGTCTGCATCTCTGCGCCGACGCCCTTGATCCGCGCGCGTGATACCCGCGCGGCCAGATCATCCAGCGTCAGCCCGGCATCCTTTTTCGACAGACGTTTTGCCGTCCGGGTGGTCGTTGGTTTCATGTGCCTGTCCCGATCAGCCTGTCATCCGGTCCCGCAGGAAACGGCGCAGGATTTTGCCAGATGCCGATTTGGGAATTTCGTCGACAAAATGCACCTGATGGACCTGCTTGTAGCTGGCCAGATGCGTGTCGAGATGCGCCTTGATCGCATCCTCGGTCGGGGCTGGGTCGCCGGTGACCACGAAGGCGATGGGCAGTTCACCGGCCTCATCATCTGGCAGGCCGATCACGGCGGCATCTGTGATGCCTGCCATGGCGACAAGCGTCGCCTCCAGCTCTGCCGGGGCGACCTGAAAACCCTTGTATTTGATCAGTTCTTTCAGGCGGTCGACGATGTACATATAGCCGTCTGCGTTGATCTTGGCGATGTCGCCGGTGCGCAGCCAGCCGTCTTTGGTGATTGTTTCTGCTGTGGCTTTTGCGTTGTTCAGATAACCCTGCATGACCTGCGGGCCTTTGATCCACAACTCGCCCTCTTCGTCCGGGCCAAGGTCTGCGCCGCTTTCAATATCGACAATACGGCAATGCGTGTTGGGTACCGCCCACCCCGAAGCCCCCGCAATCGCCTTGCCACGTGGCGAGATGTGGGACACGGGGCTGAGTTCGGTCATGCCATAGCCTTGCAGGCTGGTGCAGTTCAGCCTTTTGGCGACAGCGTTCGACAGTTCCGCCCCCATGGGGGCCGCGCCGGAAAATACCTCTTTCACGCTGCTCAGATCGTAGTTGTCGATCAGCGGGTGTTTGGCCAGTGCCAGCGCCACGGGCGGCACGATCCACATGCGGCGGGCCTTGTAATCCTGACTGATCTGCAGGAACAGTGGCAGGTCAAAGCGCGGCATGGTCACGACCGCCCCGCCACCTGCCAGATGGACGTTCATCAGCACGGTCATGCCGTAAATATGAAAGAAGGGTAAAAACCCTGCGGCGACCTCTCCGCTTTCGAATTCGCCTGCGATGATGATCTGATCGACGTTCACCACAAGATTGCGGTGTGACAGCATCACCCCTTTCGGCAGGCCGGTGGTGCCGGATGAGTAGGGCAACACGACGGTATGGGCGTCGAGGTCGACCGCATGCTGTGCCTCCTGTGCTGCGCCGAACAGCCCGGCATAATCTTCCGTTCCAATGGCGATGACAGGAAGATCGCCAGCGCCGGACGTGGCCGTTTCCATGAAGTCGGGGATGGTGATCAGCAGTTCGGCACCAGCATCCTTGATCTGATGCGCGACCTCATTGGCAGTATAGGTGGGGTTCAGCGTTGTGATGGTGCCGCCAGCCCAGGCGACGGCATGAAAGACCACACAATATTCCGGCCTGTTGGGCGCCATGATCGCGATGGTATGACCGGCACCAAAGCCCTTGGCTGTCAGCCCGCCTGCCATGCGTTTGACCTGATCCATGAATTGCGCGGCGGTCATGCTGCGGCCAGAGGGGCCGTCGGTCAGCACGACCTCATCCGGGCGGTCGGTCAGCCCGGCAAAGACACGTTCGGTGATGCTGATGTCCGTGGTGGGTACATCGGGCCAATGGCTTTCAAAGATGGTCATGATCGTCCTCCCGCCATTGATCATGGCACAGGGGGGCGGGTCTGCCTAGCGCACACCGATATCGGCAAGCGCTTTGGTCAGTTCTGGCGGCAGCGCTTCTTCGGTTTGCCGCCCTTGGGGCAGATCGCGGGGGGCGTCGTCGACGGGCAGATAGCGCCAGCCCTGAAAGGCGCGTTTTGGCGTTGCGTCGACCCGGATCAGGCCGGGTTTGCAGACAATCGCGCAGCGGCGGATGCCATCCTGCCCGAGATATTCATCCAGCCGCAGGATCGGTTGCCGGCACAGGATCACACCCTTGATCACCCAGAAGATCGAACCGCCATTCAGGATTTCATCACCGCGCTTGGGCCACATGCGGGTGACATGGCGGGGCAGGCCGTCATCTGTCTGGGCGCGTCTGGTGGATTGCCACGCCTGCAGGCCGGCCACATCTTCTGTGCCGACAGAGAGTTTCAGCATATGGACAGTTTTCGACATCGATCCCCCCCGGGATGGTTAAGAGGTAATCCATCGCGGTCCGCTTTCAATGGCGGTTTATGTTGTGGCCGTGTTGAGGTCAAACACTATATGTGGTATGTGTTTTGCCTGCGGCGATTTTGATCCGGATTCGCCATTCCAAAGTGAAATCCCAACCCTTAAGATGCAGGCCTTGCCTGCCGCCAATAGGAGACTCCCTGCCATGACCGCGTTCTCAGCCCCTATCGCCGAACAGATTTGGGACATGAAGTATCGCTTCAAAGAGGCTGACGGCACGCCAATCGACGTCACGGTAGAAGACACCTGGCGGCGCATCGCGCGGTCGCTTGCGGCGGTCGAAAAGGACCCGAAAGCCTGGGAAGACAAATTCTACGACGCCTTGGCGGACTTCAAATATCTGCCTGCCGGGCGCATCAC
>JAHDGO010000149.1 GCA_020627605.1 Yoonia sp. | reverse complement strand
CCCCAAGGGACCGGTGCCGGCGCTGATGACCCGTGATGCGCTGCTGCCGATGCTCTGCACATTGCATCAGGCCGGGACCGACCCGGTATCGGCATTGGTCGCAAGGCAGCAATCCCGCTTTACGGCCGCAGACCGGTTGCAGGATGTGCCAACGGATCAAAGTGCGGCATTGATCAACGATCTGCGGCAATCGGCAAGAGCGCGTGACGCTCTTTTGGCACCCTTGCAGATCACCGCAACAGGATTGGATGAAACAGATGGCCTGCGGATGACATTGTCGGATGGCCGGGTATTACACCTGCGGCCATCTGGAAATGCGCCCGAAATGCGGGTCTACACAGAGGCGGATCATGCAGAAGAGGCCGCCGCGTTGCTACAATTCAGCCTGACAGCCTTATTGTCACAGATTGTTGACAGAAATCCCGCCACTCTGTGACAAAACGCACATAACGACCTGTTCAAGTCCGGTTAATCATTGTGCGGGGACGTTAAAGTGTAGTTTTGGGTTAACGATCAATCTTCATTGCGCCTTGTGTTTGTTGGCACAAGGCGCTTTTGATTCTTGGGGTCGCAGCCCTAGGATTCCCCATAGCCATCAGGGTTTTGCGACTGCCAGGCCCATGTGCTGGCTGTCATGTCATCCAGATCATGGGTTGCCGTCCATCCCAACTCTTCAGCCGCGCGGCTGGCATCAGCCTGCATCGCAGCGATGTCACCTGCCCGGCGCGGGGCCTGCTTGGTTGCAATCGGATGACCACAGGCCCGTTCAAACGCGGCGACCATTTCGCGCACGCTATAACTTTGGCCGGTGCCGATATTGAAGGGGCGCGCGCCGGTCTCACGGGCGGCGTAATCCACCGCCGCCACATGCGCCCGCGCAAGATCGACCACATGGATATAGTCGCGCTGCCCGGTTCCGTCCGGCGTGTCATAGTCATCGCCAAAGACCTGTAGCGCCTCGCGTTTGCCGACCGCCACCTGCGCGATAAACGGCATCAGGTTGTTGGGGATATCGCTGGGATCCTCACCGATCTGGGCAGAGGGATGCGCGCCCACCGGGTTAAAATAACGCAAAAGCACGGCTGTGCGTCCGGGGTATGCGGCGGCCCAGTCTGTCAAAATCCGTTCCGCCATCAGTTTTGAATGACCATAGACCGATGTCGGGTTCGTGGGGTGCGCCTCGTCATATGGCAGATAGACCGGCTCACCATAGACTGTGGCCGATGAGGAAAAGATCAGGCGCTTGCATCCGGCCCGCTCCATGGCATGCAGCAGGGCCAAAGTGCCGCCGACATTGACATCATAGTAATAGAGCGGCTTCTCAGTGCTTTCGCCCACAGCCTTGAGCCCGGCAAAGTGAATCACCGCCTCTGGCTGAAAGTCCTGCATCACCTCGTCAAGCTTGGCGGCGTCCCGCACGTCACCGGTATGGTCCTTGATCGCACCGTTGGAGAGAGCACGCACCCGCGTCAGCACCTCTGGCGAGGCGTTGGAATAGTTGTCCAGCACGCAAACCTCGTGCCCCTGTGCCATCAGTTCCAGCAATGTGTGGCTGCCGATGTAACCTGCGCCACCTGTGACCAATACCCGCATGATACGACCCTCTTGTTGTCAAGGATTGGTCTAGACAGTCTGGCAGAGGGGTTCAACCACTGCTGGCCCGCCTGATGGGGCTGTCGGTCTGCAACTGGGCACAAAACCAGTCATATGTTTGTGCCAGTCCTTGCGCGAAGGAGGTGCGCGCGGTCCAGCCAAGTCCGGCCATTTTTTCGACGTCGAGCCGTTTGCGCGGCGTGCCGTCGGGTTTGGACAAATCGGCAACCGTGCGCCCGGCAAAACCTGTCAGGCTGGCCATGGTCTGTGCCAGTTCTTTGATGGTGATATCAATGCCGGTGCCAACGTTCAGGTGGCTTTGCATTGGGCCTGTGGCGGCAGCGTATTCAGCAAGGGGACGGGCCGCGATAAATGCGACCGCATCGGCCAGATCATCGACATGCAGAAACTCGCGCCTTGGCCTGCCAGTCCCCCACAAAGTCACCACATCCGACTTGGCCTGCACGGCGGCATGATAGCGCTGCATTAAGGCTGGCAATACATGAGCGTGATCTGGGTGGAAATTGTCGCCGGGCCCGTAAAGGTTGGTGGGCATCAGGGAGCGGTAGTCCCGGCCGTATTGCAGGTTATAGCTTTCGCATAGCTTGATCGCCGCGATCTTTGCGATGGCATAGGGTTCGTTTGTGGGCTCAAGCGTGCCGGTCAGTAACGCCTCTTCGCGGATCGGTTGCGGGGCATTGCGTGGGTAAATGCAGCTGGAGCCGAGCTGGATCAGCTGCTGCACGTCTGCCTGGTGCGCGCCTTGGATCAGGTTTGCGGCGATCATCAGGTTGTCATGCAGAAAGCTGGCTGGAAACCGTGCGTTTGCCAGAATGCCGCCGACCTTTGCGGCGGCAACAATCACCAGATCGGGCCGCTGCGCCCGCAGAAATGCTGTCGCCGCACTCTGGTCGCGTAAATCAAGCTCCCTGCGGTGGGCTGTCAGCAGGGTGACGTCCTCCACCTGTGCGAACCGGCGCATGATTGCACTGCCGACCATGCCCTGATGGCCGGCTACAAAGACGCGTTTCATCTGGCGTCTGCCATTTGCATCTGCCCCATGCCGTATTGGCGCAAGAGTGCCTCGCGCTGGGCGGCCTGCAGGTCGGCGGCAACCATCTCGGCGCACATGTCTTGCGGTGAGGTGCGGGGGGCCCAGCCAAGTTGCGCCTTCGCCTTTCCGGGGTCGCCAAGCAGGCTTTCCACCTCTGCCGGACGGTAGTAGCGCGGGTCAACCCGCAGGATGACATCGCCCTTGCGCACCTGAGGTGCGCGGTTGGGGTTAACGGCGGTGACGGTCGCGATTTCCTGCGCACCGCGCCCCGAAAACGCCAGCGTGATCCCCAGTTCGGCGGCGGTCCAGACAACAAAGTCACGTACCGAATGCTGCTGCCCCGTGGCGATGACATAGTCATCTGGGCTGTCCTGCTGCAGCATCAGCCACTGCATTTCCACGTAGTCGCGCGCATGACCCCAGTCGCGCAGCGCATCCAGATTGCCCATGTAGAGGCAGTCCTGCAGCCCCAGTGCGATCCAAGACAGGCCGCGCGTGATCTTGCGGGTGACAAAGGTCTCGCCGCGTCGCGGGCTTTCGTGATTGAAGAGGATGCCGTTGCAGGCGAACATCCCATAAGCCTCCCGGTAGTTCACGCAGGTCCAATAGGCATAGAGCTTGGCCACCGCATAGGGGCTGCGGGGATGAAATGGCGTTGTCTCAGACTGTGGATTCTGGCGCACCTTGCCATAAAGTTCAGAGGTCGAGGCCTGATAGAACCGTGTCTTTCTTTCCAGCCCGAGAAAGCGCACGGCCTCCAGCAGGCGCAGGGTGCCGATGGCATCAACCTCCGCTGTATATTCGGGCGTATCGAAGCTGACGGCGACATGGGACTGTGCGCCGAGGTTGTAGATCTCGTCGGGCTGCACCTCTGCCACGATGCGGGTCAGGTTGGATGCATCCGTCAGGTCGCCATAATGCAGAACCAGACGGGGGTCATGCGCTTGCGGATCCTGATAGATGTGGTCAATGCGGTCTGTATTCAAAGAGGACGAACGCCGTTTGATCCCATGCACCGCATAGCCCTTCGACAGCAGGAATTCCGCCAGATAGGACCCGTCCTGACCGGTGATGCCGGTGATCAAAGCTGTCTTTGTCATGCAGGTCCCCGGCATGTGATTAGGATTTGTTAACCATCCTTGCGCAGAGGTCTTAAGGATCAGTTAACCTTGGGACGGCGCTGTCAGGGTGTATTGACCGGCCCCGGGCAGGATCGCGCGGCAACGCGTAGCCCAAAGGTGCCAGACCCATGCCAGAGATTTCTCCGAACCTGTCCTTGCCGTTCATCATGCCGGCACAGGCGCAAAAACACGTCACCCATAACGAAGCGATCGAGCGGCTGGATGCGATTGTGCAACTGACCCTGATCACCAACGGTGCAACCGTGCCGCCTTTGGCCCCGAATGAGGGCGAGGCCTATGGGGTGGGATCATCCGCCACTGACGCCTGGGCGGGGCAGGACGGTATGATTGCCTGCTGGTGCGGCGGTGGCTGGCTGTTTGTCGCGCCACAGGACGGCTGGCTGGCCTGGGTTAATGACAGCGGGCTGCTGCAGGTGCATGACGGCGGGGCCTGGGTGACGCTGGCGGCAGCGGACGGACACGGCGATATTGGCGATCTGTTGCAGCTGACCCCGGCAAGCCCGCCATCCAGCCCGATGGCCGGTGATGTTTATTTTGATTCCAGTATCGCCCGGCTGCGGTGCCATGATGGCACCCTTTGGCACGATCTGTTTTAAGGCTCCCGCCTTTCCTGCAACCGCAAGGCACGCGACATCAGATGTCGCGTGCCTTTTTGTATTTTGGACCGAAAACGTGGAAAGCGCAGCAATTCTTGCCGATTGTGCTGTTCACTTGGGCGTGGCGCACCATATGCATTGGTAACAGGGGGATTCTTGTCGCAGGGTGCTTGCGACGCCATAACACCTCTGTTACATCGCGCAGGATTTTGCCGCTCTCGTCTTTGTTGGGGGCTGAACAACTCGCCCATCCGCCACCCGTGCTTACCGGGGCGCTGCGGGTCCGGGCCTAAATATCGGAAGGCTACACGTGTCCGAAACTGCTGGTATTTCGACAGGCATCGCCGCGCGCTATGCGACCGCCGTTTTCGACCTCGCCAAAGAAGGCAAGGCGATCAAGGCACTCGAATCAGATGTGGCCGCGCTGGATGCGGCGATGGAAGAAAGCGCCGATCTGCGCACATTGATGACCTCGCCGCTTTACAGCCGCGATGAACAGTCCACAGCAATCACCGCGATTGCCAAGAAGATGAAGCTGTCTGACACCACAAGCAACGTGCTTGCCCTGCTGGCCAGCAAGCGCCGCCTGTTCGTGATGCCGCATCTGATTGCCGTGCTGAAGGACCGTCTGGCCGAAGAGCGTGGCGAAGTAACCGCAGAGGTCACAACCGCCAAGAAGCTGACAAAGGCACAGGCCGACAAGCTGGCAAAGACACTCAAGGACAAGGTCGGCAAGGCCGTGACCATTCAAGAAACCGTCGATGAAAGCATCATTGGCGGTCTTATCGTAAAAGTGGGCTCAAAGATGATCGACACGTCGATCGCCTCCAAGCTCAACGCACTCCAGAACACTATGAAAGAGGTCGGATAAATGGCGATCCAAGCGTCTGAAATCTCTGCGATCCTGAAGGACCAGATCAAAAACTTCGGTCAAGAGGCTGAAGTGGCCGAAGTTGGCCGCGTGCTGAGCGTCGGCGACGGTATTGCCCGTGTCTACGGCCTCGACAACGTGCAGGCTGGTGAGATGGTCGAGTTCCCCGGCGGGATCCGCGGGATGGCCCTGAACCTCGAAGCTGACAACGTCGGTGTGGTTATCTTTGGTTCCGACCGTGACATCAAAGAAGGCGACACCGTCAAGCGCACCAAGTCCATCGTGGACGTGCCAATCGGTGACGAACTGCTGGGCCGCGTTGTTGACGGTCT